>JAUQPV010000154.1 GCA_030550225.1 Acidobacteriota bacterium
GGGCCTTCGCCCGAGGAGACCTCATCGTCATCTATCCCGAGGGGACGACCCACAACGAGCCCCGGGTCCAACGGATCAAGACCGGCGCCGCTCGAATCGCCCTCGAAGCCGAGCACCGCCACGACGGACGGTTGGGCTTGGCCGTGATCCCCGTGGGCCTCAACTTCGAGGCCCGGAAATCCTTTCGAGGCCGCGTGCTCCTCTGTATCGGGGAGCCTATCCCCCTCGCTCCCCACCTGGAGGTCTACCGAAGGGACCCCTGGAAGGCCGTCCAGGACCTGACGACGGAGATCCAGCGGGGCATGGAAGCCCAGGTCATTCACATCGACCGGATCGACTTGACGGCCCTCGTCCGGGGGGTCGAAGCCCTATACAGGGATGACCTGGTGCAGGAACTGCGGGTGGAACGGGGCCTCCCCCCGGAGCAGGTCGACCTGTTTCGCCTGTCCCGCACGATTGCCGACGCCGTCTGCTACTTCGTCACCCACGACCCCGGCCGGGTCGAACGCCTCTGGCACCGCCTGCAGAGTTACGAGACTTTGTTGGTCGAATTCCGGCTCCAGGACAAGGTCGTCCGGACCCGGTTGACGACGCCCGGCCCCAGGGTGCGGCTTCGGGACCTCGGGCTGGGTCTGCTGGGGTTGCCGGTCTTCCTTTACGGGGCCTTAACGAGCGGCCTGCCCTACTGGATCCCCCGGTGGCTGGCCCGGCGCCGGGCCCGTAAGGAGACGGCCTATGCGACGGTGCGTTTTCTTGCTTCGGTCCTGCTCTTTCCCCTCTTCTGGGGCGGGGAGACTTGGCTCGTCGCGACCCTCTCGAACCCCGGGATCGCAGCGGCATTCCTCCTGTCCCTGCCGTTGACCGGTCTCCTGGCCTACCACTATCTGGGTGGACTGGCCCGTCTCGCGCAGGAACTCCGGTTCCTCCGGCTCGTTTGGATCCACCGGGGGGTGGCGCGCCGGATTCTGGCCAGCCGGCGTTGGATTCTGGAAGAGCTGGAGCAGGCCAAAGAGGAATATCTGAAAGCCCGCCGGGAGCACCTTCAGGGAAGTAGGGAGATAGGGAAGTAGGGAGATGGGAGTAGGGGCAGGCCTTGTGCCTGCCCCCAGAATGGGGCAGTGTAAGGTAGCAGGAGCGCGGGCGTCTCGCCTGCGGGAGCGCAGACGTCCCCGTCTGCGGGAGCGTAGACGTCCCGTCTGTGGGAGCGCAGGCGTCCCCGCCTGCACCCTCCCCATCCTTCGGCACCGCCTGAAAAGCCGGTCGGCCGAGGCAGGTCCATGCGTGAGGAGACCCGACGTCCGGAGGCGCCCGGCGAGGCGTTTGGAGAACTGCTCCGATACACGGTGGCAGGCTACGGGCTGGGCCTGTGCCTTGGGGCTCTCTTCGACTGGCTGGGCTGGGAGCAGAGCGGCCTCGGACAGTGGGCCGTGCGCACGCTGGCCGGCGAGGGCGAAAGCGTCTTCGAGGGCCTCTTCGCCCTACGACGGCGGCTCGCCGGCGCGGTCGGTTCCATGGCCGAGGCCTACGGATGGGGCAAGGCCCTGGGCATGGTCGTGCCCTGGGGGATCGATGCCGGAAGCCGGCTCCTCGGGATCGACGTCTACGGCGTGGAGGGCTTTTACATTCCCTACTTCTATGCCCTGAGCGACCAGATCGGGGCGAACCTGTCCGGCCTGGTCTACTTGCGGCGGACGACCGGGCGCTGGGGTTCGGCCCTGCGGGCGTACGTCCGGCATCCCGTCATGCTGGCCAGTCTGGCCGTGGTCCTGCTGGTCCCGGTGGGCCTCCTGACGGCCCGTCTCCTGGGCTTCCAGCCGACGACGCAGGTCTACACGGCCCTTGAGACCATCGCGGCCAACCTCTGCTGGGTCCCACCCCTGATAGGATGGCTCCAGGGGCATAGGGCATAGGGCAAATGCTCTATGCCCTATGCCTGTCATCTATCCCCGAGGCCGGGGCCGGTGTTCGTAGAAGAAGCGGGCCGCCTCGGTCCGGTTCGTCACCCCAATTTTCATGAATATGTTCTGAATGTGAAACTTTACTGTACTCAAGCTCAGGCCCAGCGTCCGGGCGATCTGCTTGTTGCTCAGACCCCGGGCGACCAGCTCGAGGACCTCCCATTCCCGCCGGGATAGGTCCCGCCCGGCTTCGCCTTCCCCGGGGGCCCCCGCCAGCCACCGGTGGGCCGACCGGGGAAAGACCAGGTGCCCGTGATAGACCTGTCGGATGGCCGCTACCGTCTGCTGGGGAGCGTCCGTCTTGAGGATGAAGCCGTCGGCCTGGTGCTCGATGGCCGCCCGGATCGACTCGCTATCGCCGAAGGCGCTCAGGATCAGGACCCGTACGGGCCAGCCCTCGGCCCGGATCCGCTGAAGGCAAGTCCATCCGTCCATGCCGGCCATCTGGAGGTCCAGGACGACGACGTCGGGCCGGTAGCGTTGGAGGGCGTCCAGCAGTTGCTGGCCGTCGGTGGCCGTCGCCACGACTTCGATGTCCGGCTCTTGGTCTAAGAAGGACCGCAGACCCTGGAGGACCAGGGGGTGGTCGTCGGCTAAAACGATTCGGATAACTCCCTGAGGGAGTGTGTCACGAATGGCCTGCATGACCCGGTACCCAGACGGTGATGTGTGTGCCTTGACCGGGGCGGCTTTCGATGGTGAACGTACCTCCGACCAGCACGACCCGCTCCCGCATGCCCCGCAGTCCGATCCGCATGCGGCGGTCTGTCGGGGCCTGCGTCAGGACTCGCTCCACGTCAAAGCCGACGCCCTCATCCCAGACTTCCAGGACCACGCCGTCATCTCGGGAATAGAGATGGACGTACTGCCGGTCCGTCCCGGCGTGGCGGTAGGCGTTCGAGAGGGCCTCCTGCAAGATCCGGTAAAGGACGATCTTGACCGGCGGGGCCACGTCGGGGATGGGCGGCGTGACGGCCAGCTCGACTCGGCATCCCGTCAGTTCTTCGTGCTGAATGACCAGACCCTCGAGTACGGAGACCAGGTCCCGTTTTTGAAATTCGGGCGGCGCGAAAGCGCCGATAAAGTTGCGGATACTCCACAGGGCGTTCCGGATCAAGGCCCCGACCTGGGTCAGGCTCTGGGCGACGGCTTCCGGACTCGGTCGGTCCCGGTCGTCGGCACTGACCAGTTTCTTCTGAAGGGCGTCGACCTGGGAGAGGGCGGCATACATGTCCTGGACGGGTCCGTCGTGGATATCCAGGACGATCCGGCACAACTCCCGTTCCGTCAGTTCCAAGAGTGTCGAGGGGGCCGGTCGAGTCCGACCACGACGGATGACTTTAGGAAATTTCATCGACCCTTACCCCTAAACATCCCGCCGAGTGCGGTCCGTACATTCTTTCCATAGGACCATAAAGACAGCATCGGGCCACGTCTGGCTCGCCTCTTAAATAATAAGCCCCTGGGCTTTCAAGGGAAATGGACGCCGTCGTCCGGTGAAATGGGAGCCCGACCGGACGGGTCGGGGTTTACCGATAGAGCGGCCGGCCCTCGCCGGTGTAATCGATCTGGCTGAAGCGCATCAGCTTGTCCAGACGATGGAGGGACCGGATGTACCGGACCGTCCCGGTCCGGCCCCGCATGACGATACTGTCGGTGACGACGTTGTCGCGGTAGAACCGGACGCCCTGCAGGAGGGCGCCGTCGGTGATCCCCGTGGCGGCGAAGAAGACGTCGTCGGAGCGGACCAAGTCATCGACCGTCAGGGTCTCCCAGAGTCTCGGCCCGAGGGCCGCCTCCAGGCGGACCCGCTCCGTGGCGTCCTGGGGGGCCCGTCGGGCCTGGAGGGTCCCGCCCAGGGCCTTGACGGCGGCCGCGGCCAGGACGACCTCCGGGGCTCGGGCGATCCCCATTAGGACGTCGACGCCGGTCCCGGCCATCGCCGCCAGGATGGCGCCCAGGACGAAGCCTCCGGGGCTCCGTCGTACATAGACCCCGACAGACTGGATGGTCTGGATGAGGTCCTCGTGCCGGGGTTCGTCAACGACAAAGACGGTCATGTCTCGGATGTTTCGATGCAGGGCGGCGGCGATGCCCTCCAGGTTCTCGACGGGCCCCCGGTTCAGGTCAACGACGTCCCGGGCGGCGCCCTCGGCGACGAGGACCTCTACGTGCTGACAGGGACCGGGGTCCCACAGGCTCCACCGGTCGGCGAGGGCGACCATCGCCAACGTGTTGGGTCGATTCAGGGATTCGACCGGCGGGCCCTCGATGGGGTCGACGGCGACGTCGACGGCCGGGGGCCGGCCCGTCCCGACGAGCTCGCCCCGAAAAAGAGCCGGGACATCTCCTTTCTCACCCTCGCCGATCACGATCGTGCCGTCCATGTCGATCGTCTGGAGGACCAGCCGCATGGCCTGGGCGGCGGCGACGTCAGCCGACGCCCGCTCGCCCCGCTCGGCCAGGCGGGCGGCGACCATAGCGGCGGCCTCGGTGGCCCGGACGAGCTCCAGGGCCAAGTTCCGTTGGGGTCGTTCACCCATTAGACCCCCCTCCAAAGGGATTGGGAATTGCGGATTGCGAATTGCGAATTGTGAATTGCGGATTGGAAATAAACATCACCGTTTGGTTCATGGGAATCCTGAGCCCTTTGGCCTTTCCGACCCCTTAGGGCATCGGTGCTGAGTCCTGGGTGTTCAGTGTTGGGTCCTTTTTCAAGAACCCAACACCTAGTGCTTCATCCCTTTTTGATTTGATGTTTGTAGTGCGGCGCCGCGGCGCCGCATGAGAAGCGCAATAAATTGCGCTACTACAAACTTTGAGATGGACAAAGCACTAGCACCGAACACTCAACATCCCAATTTAAGGCTCCCGTCCCCAAAATTCGCAATCCGCAATTTTCAATCCTCCTTCCCCGTCGGCCCCATCGGCGTCGGGGCGTACTTCATGCCCTTCCGTTGACTGCTGTGGCCGTGGAAGACCCGGGCCTTCGGGTGGATAAAGCGGGCCGCATAACCGACGGCGAGGGCCGCCTGGGCAAAACCGCAGGCGATCAGGTACATCTTTTCGACGCCCTCCTGAAAGGCGATGTCGCCGGCCGCATAGACGCCGGGGAGGTTGGTTTCCAAGCGGGAATTGACCAGGACGTGGCGGCCGTCGAGCCGGAGGCCCCACCGTTGGATCGGGCCCAGGTTAGGCTTCAGGCCGATGCAGATAAGGACATCGTCGATGGCCAGGTTCTTTTCGGCACCGGATTGGTTGTCATAGATGACGACCTCTTGGACGCGATCACTGCCCCGGACGGCCTTCAGTTCATGGCGGGTGAGGACGTTCACGGGCGACTCGAGGAGGGCCTGGACGCTTCGGGCGTGGGCCTCAAAGTAGTCGAAGCGGTGGATGAGGGTGACCTCGCGAGCCCAGCGGTGGAGTTCTAAGGCCCAGTCGACGGCCGTATCGCCGCCGCCGACGATGAGCAGGCGTCGGCCGAGGAAGTCCTCCCGGTGCCGGACGGCGTAGTGAACGCCCCGGCCTTCCAGCTCGACGGCGCCCGGGACGGTGAGGCGGTTCGGCTCGAAGGCGCCCAGGCCGGCGCAGAGGATGGCCGTCCGACTGAGGTAGACGCCCTCGGTCGTCGTCAGCCGCAGGCGGCCCGGTTCGAGGACCTCCAGGGCCTCGACCCGTTCGTTAAACCGGAAGTCAGCGCCGAACTGGCTGGCCTGTTTGAAGAGCTCGGCGACGAGGTCCCGCCCCAGGATGGCCGGGTAGCCGCCGACGTCGTAGATGTACTTCTCGGGGTACAGGGCTGTGATCTGGCCGCCGGGTCGGGGTAGGGCTTCCAAGACGAGCGTCCGGAGGTTCCGCATGCCGGCATAGAAGGCCGCGTACAAGCCGGTCGGGCCGGCCCCGATGACCGCCACGTCGTAAAGATCAGCACCCGTCGTGCGCATCCGGGCCTCCCAGGCACAGAGCGCTCAGCGTCTCCAGGTCGAAGTATTCCAAGCTCCGGGCGACCAGGACGGCGCCCCGGAAGTCCTGGCCGAAGGTGTAATCGTTGTAAATCACGGCGCACGGCAGGCCGGCCTCCTGGGCCGCCCGCAGGCCGACCTCCGAGTCCTCGATGGCCAGGGTCTCGTCGGGGGACGTCCCCAGCTCGGCCAGACAGCGACGGTATAGGGGCGATTCGGGGGCCGTCTTGACGCCGGCCCGCTGGCCCAAAATGGGGTCAAAGGCATCCGCAAAGGCGGGGAGACGATAGCGTAGGAGGGCCCGGATCTGTTCCTCGTCCGACGTCGAGACGATGGCCAATCGGACGCCGCGACGGACGGCTTCCTCGATGAGCCGGGCGACGCCGGGCCGCAGGGGAAGTCGGGCGGCATACTTCTCGATGTAAAACCGTCTCTTGAGTTCGACCA
>JAUQPV010000155.1 GCA_030550225.1 Acidobacteriota bacterium
GCGCCGGCGGCGTTGACCAGCCACCCGTAGGAGATGATCCCCGCCGAGGTCCGGACCTGTCGAGGTCCCACTGGCCCCAGGCCGGCCGTGCCGTATCGGATCTCGACGTGACCCGAGCGGGTCAGTTCATCGGCCAGGGCTCGGAGGATCGCCTGAGGGTCGACGACGGCCGTGTCGGCCACAAAGAGGGCCATGTCGTATCGAGTCGAGGCATAGGGCTCGATGTCGGCCAGGGCCCGCCCATCGACGAACCAGGCCCGGGCGCCGTTGGCGTCGGCCCGCCGCTTGATTTCCTGAAGCGTGGCCAGGTCGGCCGGTCGGGTCGGCACGAGGACCTTCCCCGTCTCCCGCAGGGGCAGACCATATTCCTGACAGAAGGCCCTCAACCGGCGGTTACCCTCGATGCAGAAGCGAGCCTTCAGGGAGCCCGGTTCATAGTAAATGCCGGCGTGGAGGATCCCACTGTTCCGGCCGCTGGCGTGACGCCCAAGGGCGGTCTCCTTCTCCAGGATGAGGATGCGCTGGACGCCCCGGCGCACCAGGGCTCGAGCCACCGTCAGGCCCACGATGCCAGCCCCGACGATGCAAACGTCCCAGACGTCTCGCATAGGCCTTCCCACCCTCGATTCACAATCGTATCGGAGCCGTTCGGCCCGGGAGAACGGTCAGGACGGCTTTTTCCACTGCCCGAGAAGCACGGTTTTTTCAAAATGACGGAGTGACAAAGCAACGAGCCACGGTCCTGGGCCGATAGGCCGATGGGACCCTGGAAGAACTCCTCCGGGACGCAGGCTACAAGCCTGATGGGTACATTTCCGTCGCCCACCGGCCGTCAGGGGATCTTCGGAACGCCGGGCGTCCTGGCGGCGAAGGCGTCACCGAGCGACCGCCGTCCCGCGGGCATCTCCAAACCCCGCACATCGGGTTTGCATCTTACATCTCACATCCTGTATCCTGCTCCCATCAGAGGAGATCCCATGACCGACTACTGGGCTTTACCCATCGGAGATCGCTGTCCGGAACAGTTCCACGCCGTCGTGGAAGTCCCCAAAGGGAGTCAGAACAAGTACGAGTACGATAAGACGCTCAACGTCTTCCGGCTGAGCCGGACGTTATTTTCCCCCGTCCACTACCCCGGTGACTATGGGTTCATCCCCAGCACGCTGGCCGACGACGGCGACCCCCTGGACGTCTTGATCCTGGTCGACGAACCCAGCTTTCCGGGATGCATCCTGACGGTCCGTCCCATCGGCCTGCTGGACATGTTAGACCAAGGCGAGCGGGACGAAAAGATTCTGGCCGTTCCTGTGGACAACCCCCGTTACGACAGCATTCGATCCTACCGAGACGTCTTCCCTCACATGATTCGGGAGATCGAACACTTCTTCCGAATTTACAAAGAGCTGGAAGGCAAGACGGTTGTCACCCGAGGTTGGCGGGACGTGGCCGACGCCCTCCGAGCCGTCGAGGCCGCCCATCGGAACTTCCAGAGCCTTCGTCGGTGACTGACGGGCCCGAGGCCTGCGCTCCTCCCGCAGACGAGGACGTCTGCACTCTTCCCGCAGACGAGGACGTCTGCACTCTTCCCGCAGACGAGGACGTCTGCACTCTTCCCGCAGACGAGGACGTCTGCGCTCCTATGGGGTATCTTTCTTTTCTGCTACCTGGGACACGGCGCTCGGGACCCCATGCCGTAGACAGCCCTGAAACCAGCCCCGCCGTTCCAGGAGGGCGTCGAGGCGGCGGAGGACCTCGGCCTTGTCGTTGGCCCACGGTGGAGCGATGAGGTCCTGCGGGGGCGACTCGGCGACCAGCCGGTGGAGGACGACGTCCGGCGGAAGGTAGGCGATCAGCTCGGCCAGGAGCTCGACGTACGCGTCCATGTCCATCAGGGGCCACGGCTTCCGGAGGTACTGGACGCCCAGGACGGTCCCCCGGACGATGTGGAGGTTATGGCACTTGACACCCTCGACGGGCCAGTCGGCGACCGTCCGGACGGTCGTCCGCATCATCTCGAAGGTCTCCCCGGGGAGGCCCATCAGCAGGTGGACGCAGACTTGCAGGGGCGTGTCGGCCAAACGGCGGACCCAGGCCTCATACATCTCGACCGTCTCAGCCCGATTGACGCGGGCCAACGTCTCGTCATGCACGGTCTGGACGCCGAGTTCGAGCCAGACTTCATGGGTCTTTGAGTACGTCAGGAGCAGGTCTACGACGTCATCGGACAGGCAGTCGGCCCGGGTCCCAATGGCCAAAGCGACGATCCGGTCGTCCAGGAACACGTGGTCGTAGATCCGCTTCAGGACGGGGACCGGCGCATAGGTGTTCGTATACGCTTGGAAATACAGCATGAACTTGCGGGCACCGTACCGGCGTTCGGCCCGCTCGATGCCCCGGCGGATTTGGTCCCGCAGGGGAATCTTCGGCGAGAAGTTAAACGTATCGTTGTTACAGAACGTGCACCCGCCGTAGGCGACGCGGCCGTCCCGATTCGGGCAATTGAACCCGGCGTCGACGGAAATCCGCTGGACCCGCTCGCCGAAACGCTCCCGGAAGTACTGATTCAGCGTCTTGTACCGCATGACCTCTCCGGCCCTTTACCACGTCAGGCGGAGGCCGAGCTGGAACCGGCGGTCCGCCAGACGGGCGCCCTCGGAGATGACTCGGCCCGTCTCGGCGTCGATTTCCCGATAGGAATTCTGCTCCGTCGTCCAAGTCCCGTAGTTCTTCCAGTTCAGGACGTTATCGACCTGGAGGACGGCCAGGAGCTGAGTCGGGCCGCGTCGGAGGACCGTCTTCTCGACCTTCAGGTCCCATTTCAAGAGGGCCGGCATCCGTTCGGCGTTGAAGAGGCCCTGGCGCTGAAGGCCCGTCGTCGGGTCCATGTCGGGGACATAGATACATCCCTCCGGACCGATGGGCAGGGCGCCTGGCGGCGGAAGGCCCAGCAGGTCATACCGGCACGTCCACAGACGCCAGTACCGTCGGGTCGTCGGGTAGCCCGTATTCCATTGAAGGCCCGTATTTATGGAGAGGCCGCCGGCCCAGGCTGTCGACCAGTCGAGGCTGACCTGGACTTGGTGACGGACGTCAAAGTTCAGGGGCCGGAAGTCGCCGACGAGGAGGCCGCCGCCCCGGTAGTCGGCCGACGGGAAGGTTCCCTCGGCGACGGCATAGCTGTAAGAGACCCATCCCCGCAGGGCACCCTGGAGCTTCATGAGTCCGACCTCGACGCCGTACGCCCGGCCGCGACCGCCGTTGACCAGGGCCGGGGGCCACCGGTCGCCGACGTCCTGGCCCGCCGGATGGGTGAAGCCCCGGCCGTTGAACAGCATGTCCCACATCCGGCGATAGTAGGGGCTGACTCGGAGGGCCCACATCGGACCCAGAGCCTGGGCGAATTCCATCTCCAGGTGCCAGGCCCTTTCAGGCTTCATGTCCGTCCGGACCGTCCGACAGGCCGAGAGGTCGCCTCGCAGGAGGCCAGCCCGACAGGCCGAGGGGTCCAGCACGTAGGACCGAGTCCAGATACTCGTCGGCCCGACGAGTTCGGGGAATAGACCGCTCAGGACGGCAAAGCTGATGGGCAGACCGAACGACTGCTCCCGGAGGAAGGCCGCCGCCGGCGGGACCGGCTGGGCAAAGAGGCCGGTGCTGACCTTCAGGACCGTCCCCGGGCCGGCCTGCCAGATCAAGCTCGTCCGGGGGCTCACGGCCCACCGGGACTCCATGTAGGACCAGTAATCCACCCGAAAGCCGTACATCCACCGCAGGCCGCGCCGGAGCGTCCAGAAGTCCTGGACGGCCCATCCGACCTGGAGGCCGCTCCCGGCGTAGTCGACGGCCAGCAGGAGGTTCCGCGGCTGAACGAACGCCGGCAGGGGGCACCGTGGGCCACCGGGACAGCCCAGGACGGCCGTCGCCCAAACGGGCTGGGCGTTCCAGTAGTAGCCGTCCGGGATCTGAAGGTACTGGGCGTCCAGGACCGTCTTGACGGCATGGCCGGCCCAGCGGAGGGTCTCTAAGGAAAATCGGGATTGGTACCGGCGGGACTCGTAGAAGGTGATCTCCGGCCAGTAGTCCCACAGACGCCGCTCCCCGCCGCTCCGGAGGGCGTTTTCGACGACTTCCGCCGGCGTCAGGTATTGGCGGTCCCCGTCGAACGTCGGGGCAGACCCGTCAAAGGTCCGCAGGTAACCGGCCTGCCAGGACAGGACCGTCTGGGCCCCGACCTGGCCGTACCAGCTTAGGAGGAAGGTATCGTTCTCGTGGGGTCGCGTCTGCCAGAACAGCCGCGGCACGACCCGGCCCTCCTGGGTCGGACCCGAGTGGAACCGGACGGTCCCCCGGGCCCGTTCGTAGACGACCTTCCAACGGCTCCGGGCCGAGGGTTGCCACCGACCGATCAGCCAGAAGTCGTAAAAGTCGACGAAGTTCTCGTTGACCTGATACGTCCAGGGCATGGCATTACCGCCGTAGTCGGCGAAGGCCAGCTTTAGGCCCCACCGTTCGTCGGGATTCCAACCGACCTCGGTCTGGAGCAAGCGTTGGTCTCGCTGGCGGGAGGGCCGGTCGAAGAGAGCCGCGTCCGTCGAGGTGAAGGCCACGTCGCCGTAAAATCCCCGCTCCCCCTCGCCGCCCGATACGACCGTGTTCAGGACGCCGCCGATGGCGTTCCCATATTCAGGGGCCATGCTCCCGGTAACGACCTCGATGCTCTCGAGGGCGCCCTTCGCAAAGACAGGCACGCCTGTCGTCATGTGGACGGCATTCCGGGCGTCCAGGCCCTCGACACTCAAGGCCGTCGCCCGTTGGGGCGTGCCCCGGATGAAGACATAGTCCAGGATTTCTCCGTTCTGGACGACGCCAGGGATGAGCTTCGCCTGACTGAAGATGTCCGGCGGGATGGAAGCTTTCGACTGCTGGCGGGTGATGACGTGGTACGTCGCCGGATTCGTCGGGTCCACGGGCCGGACCCCATAAACTTCAACGACGGACTCCCCGGCCAGACGCATGAGACACGTGACCTCCGTTACCGAATCGGCTCGGACGACGACGTCTGTGACCTGATAGGGCACAAAGCCCTCCAGCGTACAGGTCACCGTGTACACGCCGGGCGCCACGGCCAAGAAGGTAAACTCACCCCGTTCATCACTGACGGCGACCCAGGGCGTATGCTCGACCCGGACCGTGGCACCCGGCAGGGGCGACCGGTCCGACTCGAAGAGGACCCGACCCCGGACCTGACCGACCTCCCCGGCCCAGGCCGTCCAGGCCATCAGGAGGAATACCACCATCGCGGGCGAAGAGCGAGCGGCGAACAGCAAGTGGCGCATAGCAAGCGGTGCATAGCAAGTCGTCTGCTGGGAGCTTACCGGACGTCCGTAGCTCATAGACGCCTCCTCGACTCGGGAAGTCGGAAGCCTCCGACCCGCTCCACTTTCTATTTTAGGCGCTCCAGGATGGAGGATGCGAGATGCGGGATTCTACAGCGAACGGCGAATGGCGAATAGAGGCAATTTCAAAAATTCCCTTTTCCCGCAAGCGAAGGGCCAGACATGAAAGCCCTCACCCTACCCTCTCCCATGGGGAGAGCGCACGGCAAGTTGAGAAGGGCACAGGGCATGATCGCCATTTGTTATTCGCCATTCGCCATCCGCTGTTCCATCGGTTGGAGAGCCGGTCGGGCCAAGGCGGCGAGGACCTTCCGGTGGGCCCGGGGGATGGGGATCCGTCGGAGGTACGCCTGGGGAAACCACTGCCAGCTCTGAAACATCTCGGTCGAGGCCATGATCGCATCGACGGCTGGGGAGGGCCACCCATCGGGCCACGGAATCCAGACGGGCCGGAGCCGCCAGCGCCGGTGGGTGAATTCGTGAACGACGGGCGCCAGGGGTCGGAGGACGTCGGCGGCCGCTTGCAAGTCCGGCGGGGACCAGCATGCCAGCACGTCGGCCCTGACGTCGCCCGTGCGGTCAGGCCACATCGGGAACAGCCACATGTCTTGGAGCAGGCCCTTTCGCTTATGGCCGAGGAGCCAGCGGCCCCGGTGACTCCACAGGACGACCCACCAACGCTCCTCCGGCGGCCCCGTCCTCCGCATGGGGGCCGGGAACTGTTCGGGCTGACCCGTCGAAAAGCCCCGGCAGAAGGCCCGGACCGGACAGTCCGAGCATCGGGGCCGCACGGGCGTGCAGACGGTCGCCCCGAGCTCCATCATCGCCTGATTGAACATACCGGGATCCCGGGGGTCGACCAAGACGTCGGCCCAGGCCTGGAGGTCTCGGACGACCGGCTGTTTGAGGCCCCCCAGCCGGGCCAGCACGCGGCGGACGTTACCGTCGACGACGCCCGTCGGGA
>JAUQPV010000156.1 GCA_030550225.1 Acidobacteriota bacterium
CGTCGCCCCGGTCGGTCCCGAAGACACCGCAAGAGATCGCCCGCTTCCTACGGCTTCAGGCCTTGGATTACATCCGCTCCGGCGAAAACTGGCAGGCCGCCCGGGCCCTGGAAAACGCCATCCAGCTTCAGCCGAATGAGGCCGAACTTTACTTTTTGCTTGGGACCGTCTATGAGAAGCACCCCCGGCTCCATGCCCGGGCCGCCCAGGCATATACGAAGGCCGTAGAACTCGAACCGGACAACATCCAGTATATGTTCCATCTGGCTACCTTGCTTTACCAGAACGGCCAGTTTCTTCGGGCGGCTCGGTACCTCGAGCGTCTGGCGGCCCTGGACCCCCTCAACGGGAGAGTCCATGAGATGCTGGCCGACGTCCGTCGGCGCTTGGCCCAGGGACAAGGGGAGGATGAAGCTTGAAGGCCGGGTCTTCAGGAGATCCGGGATCAGGGACGCCCAGACCCCTAACACCGGACTGGATAGGGATACCTATGGGATGGACGCAGGCCTTCCAGCGCGGTCGGTGGGGCTATGACTTGATGTGGATTCTCTTTCTGGCCTTCATCTTGGGAAGCCCCGTCCACTTCCCGAAGACGAACCGTCACATGGCCTATCAACTGCTCCTCCAAAGTTGGCAGACGGTCCGCCAGGGGGCCTTTCAGGTCCACTTCCGGGGCTTTGCCGGCCTGAGTGAGCGTCTCCACGTCATTTGGGGCGAAGTCCTGACCCACCAGGGCCGGATCGTCCGATTGAGCGTCGATGGAGAGCCAGCCCTGTCGGCTGAGACGAAACGCTACATCGCCGACCAGATTCGGCAGTTCTTCGAAGTCTACGGCACGTCTCGCCCCGAGCCCGCTCCAGACTTCGAAGGCTGGATGGTCCCGGAAAGCGACTTCATGGCCCAACTCTACTTTCCGGTCTTCCCACCGGGTGGCTTGGCGGACCGGCCGTCGCCGGCCCTGGAAGATCTCCATCTATGGCTGAGTCCTGTCGGCCTCCCCTTGCAAGTCGCCTTCCAGGCACCTGACCGCCGGACGTACATCCTGTTCATCGAATGGCGACCAACGGACGAGACTTCGCCGGATGCCTCGTAGGGCGAATGGCGAATAGCAAACGGCGAATGGAGGAGAGGATAAGCCATGAAGGCGGTCCGATCGTTTCAGGATTTGGAAGTGTGGCAACGGGCAGTGGACCTGGCCACCCAAGTGTATCGGGTGGCTAAAAAATTCCCCGCCTCAGAGCGATTCGGTTGACCAGCCAGATTCAACGGGCAAGGATTTCCGTGGCGTCCAACATCGCTGAGGGATGGGGACGGGGAACGACGGGGGAATTCATTCAATTTTTGTGGATTGCCAAGGGTTCGTTGGTTGAGTTAGAAACTCACCTGATAATGGCGCATCGTCTCGGCTATCTTCCGGAGGAAGCCCTCCGTTCACTACGAGAATGGAAAGCATCAGCCGAATGATGGTTCGCCTGAGCCATTCCCTCCAGCAGAAGGATGGATAGCGCCTCCTTACCCACCACTCGCTGTTCGCCCTTCGCTACTCGCCGCTACGGCAAAAGCCGAGACTCTGGGACGCCCAGGACGCCCAGGATGCGGCTGGCCGCCGGGACGACCTGATTCTGGACGTAGTACTCGACGTCGATGCGGTCGGCCGGGACGAAGGGATAGGGCGCTACCCGACGGTACAGGGGCCCCGTCCCCCGCAGGACGACGTAGCCGACCTTATTGCCGGCCGTCAGGCGGTGGCCCCGCTCGAGGAGGACTTGAGCGGCGGCGACGTGGGGCGTGTTGGCCTTATACTCGTCTAAGCGCTTCGTCAGGGTCTTCCAAATCACGAGCTTCCGCCAGTCCATCCGGCCGGCCCGAAGGTCCTGGACGGCGGACCGCACGATATGAACGGCCCGGTCGACGTCCTGGTCTTGGAGGACGGCCGCCAGGACGGCCTCTTGGATCTCTTGGGCCACGGGGGCCCAATCGCCGCGCACGACTTCCAGGCCGACGATGTCGAGGGTCCCGGCCTCGGTCAGGCCGGCGTAGCGCTTTTTGGCCTCGGTGAACAGGATCCGCCGGTAGACCCGCTCAAGCTCGATGTCCATCTGGAGACGGCTTCGGATTCGGTCGATGAGGGCCCGAATCCGGTCGGGCTCGTAAAGGACGAAGAGGGAGTCCGTATCGCCGTAGATGACGGTCAGGCCCAGCTCGCCGGCCCATTCGATGGCCTGCTGGATCGTCCAGCGACCCCAGTCGGCGGCCGCTTCGGCGACGGGCCGGGCGTACCAGCGGGCGCCCAGCCAGCCGGCGTAGCCGTAGACGGCGTTCGTGATGACCTTGACGGCCTTCTCCTGGGCCGCTAAGAGGCGAGCGTGAGGGTCGTCGGGTGGCAGAGCACGGCGGCGTTCCTTGACGGCTTGGCGCGCCTCCAGGAGCCGTCGCAGGACGGTCCGGTACACGCCGTCGGGGTGTTTCCGGAAACGGTGGCCCGTCGTCGGAGCCTGGAAAACCTCGTCGGCCGAGACTTTCTCCGACGGCGGGACATACGTATCGGGGGAGATGTTGTAGAGGAGCATGAGGGTCGGGTACATGGATTTAAAGTCCAGGACGGCGACGTTCTCGTGGATGCCCAGGCGAGGTTCCAGGACGTATCCGCCGACATAAGGCACGTAGGGCTGTTCCCGACGCTTGGGGGCCAGCTCGCCCGCCCGGCGGGCTTCCCGAAGCAGGAAGTGTTCGACCCGAAAGCCGGCCGCCGCCGGTCCGACCTGATCGAGGGGAATGCCCGTCAGGCGAGACAGCTCCACGGCGTAGTGCCAGAATTCCTGACTGACCTGCCACAGCGTCCGAAGCCGTCGTTCGAACCACTGCCGAGCCGCGGCCGGGTCTTGCTTCCAGCGCTGGGCCCACGTCCAGTCGTCCCACTCCTCGAAGTCGGTCGCCAGTCCCAGGTACCGGGCGACCCGTTCGAGCGTCTCGAGCTTCACTTCCGAGATTTCGGTCGCAAAGTCCAAGACGTCCACGTTGGCCCGGCCCGTGATGGAGATGTGGCCGTAGAGGCTCGGATGAGGCTCGGACCCGTCCCGGCCGACGGTCAGGGCGAGGCCGTGGTGGTGGAAGCGTTCCAGCAGGTACGGCCAGTCCCACCGGTTGACGCCGTATCCGAAGACGACGTCCGGCTGGAGGCGGGACCAAATCTCCAGAAACCGCTCGAGCAGGCTTCGTTCCTCGCCGGTCAGCACGTGGCACGTCTGACCGTCGTACATACCGATGATGACGACCGGGTCCCGCTCGGAGAGCATGATGCCCTCAGCCTGCCAAGGGAGCATGCCCCAGGCGACGAAGCGCAGGTCCGGCGGGGGGAGCGTCTCGTCGACGAGGGTCGGGTCCTCGGCCACGACCCGACCGACCCGAAGACCGGCCTCAGCCATCGGCTGGTCCCACGTCGGGAGGGACTCGACCCGGCATATCCACCACGTGGACGGGGTCAGCTGGCAGTCCAGGAGATACTGGACGGACCAACGGATATCGTCCTCCAGGGCCGTCTCGATGCCGGGGATCTTGCGAAACGCCTGGGCAAGCCGTCCCATGGCGGCCGCATCGACGGCCCGGGTCTGGACCTCGACGACCCGGCGGATCCGACCCTGCCAGCGGCGTTCGACGACCCGAGCGGCGACGAAGTCCTTCAGACGTTGCCCCTGGGCCGCGACCTGGGCCTGCAAGTTCTCGACGTCGGCATCCTCTCGGGGGAGCAAATAGAAGCGGGGCCACCGCCGGTCATCGATCAGCAGGACCCGCTGGCCGTCTCCCGTCACGCCCCATAGCCACATCTCGGGACGTTCGGAACGGACTTCATAGTTGAGGTCCAGGAGCCAGAAGCGTAGCCGTTCCATGGCATCCCCGTCACGGGATGACCGCGCCGGTCAGGTCGGCCGGTCGACCGATTCAGCCGACGGGGGTGACGCCTCCGTCGCCGGCTGGAATTCGACCCACAACCGGCGTTCATGGGGCTGGAGCAGGAGGTCCAGGTCCGGCAGGAGGACGATCTGATCGCCATCCAGGAGCGCCCCGACGATGAGGTCGGCCAGGGCCGTATCCGGTAAGGGCGGGACCGGCTGGATTTGATGGAGGGCGACCCGTAGCAGGGCATGCGCCTCATCGGCGACCAGGCCGACGGGGTACTGCTGGACCCACGTCACGACGATGCGGGTCCGGCGCGTCACGTCCGCCGCGAAGCCGAAGCGCTTGCGAAGGTCCAAAATGGGGATCAACTCGCCCCGTACTTCGATCAGGCCCTCGATGAAGGGCGGTGCGTTCGGCACAGGCTGAGCCGGTCGGTACCGCAGGACTTCCCGAAGACGCTCGATCGGCTGGGCCATCGTCAGGGCGCCAACCCGAAAGGCCAGAAAGACGTACTCGGGCGCTTCCAAGAGGGATTCGGGCACCGCCGCGGCCATCCGCTTGCTCCCTCATGAGGATCGCCGTCCCTATGATGATACCACAGGGTCGGCCCTGGGGTCATCGGCTCGGGCCGCCCGGCGGGTCGGGACACCCCGTCGAATCAGTCCTCCACGTCGGTGGCGCTTTCGGCGGCCATGGGGGCTTCTTCGGCGATGGCCCGCTTGACGCGGCGGACACGAGACTTGGCTTGTTCGACGGCCAGCTCGGCCTTATCCCGGAGGGATTCGGCTTTCTCCCGCAGGTACCGGCGGGTTTCCCGGCCCGAGGCCGGCGCATAGAGTAAAGCCACGGCGGCCCCGACGATGGCGCCGACGACAAAGGACAGGGCCACTTCTAAGAAGGTCGCTCCATTCCGTTCCGCCATGTTCCAATCCTCCTCGTATCAGGCGATCCGACCAGCTATACCATAGATCGAGGAGGGCTCCATGTCAAAAGATGCGGGGCCTGACCTATAATCCGTCTTTGGGAATGGAAGGAGTGAAGAGCGTAGAGCCAAGCGCAAAGAGCATAGGGCATAGGGTCTTGCTCTTTCGACTGTCTCACCCTTCGGAGAGGGTCTCAGCCGGATGCAGAAAGACCGTCTGACCGGAACGGATGACCCGGCGAATGCGGCGGAGGTCCCGGACGGACCGAAGCTCCGTCGTGCCTAAAAGGACGAAGTCGGCCGGACTCCCGACCTGGAGGGGCGTTGGCCAGCCGAGGGCCTCGTAGGGGCGCCAGCAGGCCATCTGGACGATGTCCCGGAGGGGGATGCCGGCCCGTTCGAGCCAGCGAAGCTCCCAGTGGAAGCTCCAGCCGGGCGGTGTATGCACGTTCGGCGTGTCGGTCCCGACGACGACCCGGACGCCGGCCCGATAGGCCATGGCGATCAGCCGTAGAATGCGGGGCCAGACGGCCCAGGCTTGCTTTTGCAAGTCGGGGTCTCGAAGGCGGTAGGATTTCGCTTGCCACCTCTCCCGGAGCCATCGGGGCATGAACCGCTCGCCCGGTGTCTGGTGAACGAGGGCCACGGCCAGGACCGTCAGCGTCGGCGTCCAGAGGACGCCCCGGCGGGCCATCTCGTCGAGGAGTCGCCGAAGACGGTCACTCTGGAGATTCACGAACGCCCAGAACCGGAAGTCCTTCATCGGCCACGGCGTGGCGTCCACCTCGGCGGCGAACCGCCGGGGGATGAGGCCGTCGACAGGACCGAGGCGAACGTGTTCAAGGCTGTCGATGCCCCAGGCGAGGGCCATCCGCCAGGGGACCTGACCGAGGTGACCCATCACGCGGAGGCCCTGGCGGTGGGCTTCTCGGATCAGGGCCGCCAGGAGCTCCGGCGGCAGGCGGTGATACGCTTTGACCCATTCGACACCGGCATCTCGATGCTGACGAATGACGGCCCGGACGTCCTCGACGCTCCGGACGACGACACTGAGGGCCAGCCATTGGGGCGGGTCTCCGTCTACGAGGGGGCCTGCCGACGAGACGGCCGGCCGTTCGGCTTCCGGGATCGCCCGAAGTGCCTGCACGGCCGGAAAGGGGCTTCCCGCTTCCCGCAGGCCCGTGACGCCCCACCGGAGCATGTCCGGTAGGAACTCCCGGTAACGGGCCAGGTGCGCGTGCATATCCACGAACCCGGGCAAGAGGACCCGGCCTCGACCGTCGTAGACGACGGCACCTTCAGGGAATTCCGATGCCGCCGGCCGGACCCAGGCGATGCGGCCAGCCTCGACGGCCACGTCGGATTCGACGTCCGACACCGAGCCGTCCGGCCGTCCCAATCGAACCCGGTGAAAAACCAGAGCCGTTCGGTTCGTGAAAACCCCCATGGATTTAGTCTTTCTGACC
>JAUQPV010000157.1 GCA_030550225.1 Acidobacteriota bacterium
CGGGGCGGTACGGGCGCCGAGCCTAGACCTTGCCAACGAGGCCCTGGTGCGGGCCCACGTGCAGGCGGAGTGGCTGGCGCAAGTAGGTCTACCGCTACGGAAGTCCATCGAGGAAGTGGTGGATACCGATCGCTTCCCCGAACTGCCGCTACGAGAGAATGCGGCCGCGCAGATCCAGCTGGGCGCCCAGGCCCGAGGCTTTCTCCGGGAGCGGCTGGAGCGCATCCTGCAGGCAGATCTCCCCCGACTCCGGCAGTCCGGGTGGTTCACCGAGCAGTGGCTGGACAGGGTCATTGAAGAGGCGCCGCGCCGGTTCGACGAAGCCTTCGACCGCTGGCGGGAACTCTTCCGCATCGCCACCAGTCAGCTGGAACGGGCACAGGCCCAGTTACGGACCGCCCGGACGACTGAGGCGCAACAGCAGGCCCGGCGGCTTCAGGAAGAAGCCCTGCGCCAGCGGAACCTGCTCCTGCAGGTGGAAGTCGCCCGGGAGGAAAGCGACTTCTACCCGTACCGGTACCTCGCGACCGAAGGCTTCCTGCCCGGCTATAACTTCCCGGCCCTTCCCGTGCGGGCATGGGTGCCGCGAGGAGACGGCGAGTTCATCGCCCGGCCCCGGGCGCTGGCCATCCGCGAGTTCGCCCCGCACAACATCGTCTATCATGAGGGCGCCAAATGGCAGGTCAGGCAGTTTTCGCCTCCGCCCGGTGGGCTGGAACAGCGTCAAATGACCCGCAAGCTGTGCCGCGAGTGCGGCGCCTTCACCGATCCGGACCGGGAACGATGCCCGGTGTGCAACGCTCTGTTCGATGGGTTGAACAGCGAGGTGGTTCCGCTCCTGGACCTGCCTAACGTGAAGCTCTTCCGCCACGAGCGTATCACCTGCAACGAGGAAGAACGCATGCGGCGCGGCTACGACGTTCAGGTGGCCTACCAGTTCGCGGCGGCCGCGTCGGGCCACCGGAGGGCGGAAGCGGACGTCCTGGTCGAGAGGCGTCCGGTGTTCCGGCTGACGTACGGGCCGGCGGCGACTCTCCTCTACATCAACCGGGGGTGGCGGGGGCGTCCGGCGGGCTTCGTCGTGGACCTGGCCTCCGGAGAGCTCTTCACGGACGGGCAGGTGGAGAACGAAGCGAGGCGGAACCGACGTCCCGGGCCTCCCCAGCAGGCGCAGAACCGGGCGCGTCTGGCGCTGTGCGTGTGGGAGACGCAGAACATCTTGCTCCTTCGGACCGTAGAGCCCGCGTGGTGGGAGAGCGACAGGGCGGTCGTCAGCCTGCTGTACGCCCTCAAGCGCGGTATCGAGCAGACGTTCCAGCTTGAAGAGAGGGAGCTGGGCGTCCAACGCGTGGGTCATGGTGAGAAGACCGCCCTGCTGTTTTACGAGGCCGCGGAGGGAGGGCTCGGCGTGCTACGCCGGCTCGTGGAAGAACCGGACGCCCTGGCCGCCGTCGCCCGGGAGGCACTCCGGGTGTGTCACTACGCCGAGGACGGGAGCGACCTGAAGCCGGACTGCGTTCAGGCCTGCTACGAATGCCTCCTGAGCTATACGAACCAGCCGGAAGCTTTCCTGCTCGACCGTCGGCTGATTCGGGACGTCATGCGTTCCTTATTGAACTGCCGGGTTGAGCCGCGGAGCCACGGCGTGAGCCGAGAGGAGCATCTGAACCAGCTTCGTGCCCGCACGCAGTCGGACTTCGAGCGCCAGTTCCTGGACTTCCTGGCCGCGGGCGGCTATCGATTGCCGGACGACGCCCAGAAGTCCTTCCTGGAGCCCCGGTGCATCGCGGATTTCTTCTACGAACCCAACGTCGTGGTCTTCTGCGACGGCCCGCTCCACGACCGCCCAGACCAGCGGCGGGTGGATGAGGCCATCCGCCGCGAACTCCTGGCCCGGGGCTATCGGGTCGTCATCATTCGCTGGGACGATGACTTGGAGACACAGGTCGGTCGCTATCCGGAGGTGTTCGGGCATGCAGGCTGAGGGCCTGGTCCCGAAGGCTTAGCATAGCCGTTCGGCCCGTGAAAAGCCGGATGAATTCAGCTTTTCGGACCC
Organism: Acidobacteriota bacterium; assembly: GCA_030550225.1. GTDB lineage: Bacteria > Acidobacteriota > HRBIN11 > HRBIN11 > HRBIN11 > HRBIN11. The sequence goes on from JAUQPV010000157.1 coordinate 2,057, forward strand.
TTCGAGAAAAGCGAACAGCGAGTGGCGAATAGCGAATGGGGAGATATGATCCGCCATTCGCCACTCGACATGAGGCCGATGGAACCGGGGACGGGAAAGCCGTCGCCCCGGTCCCCAACCCCCGTGTCTTCGTAGAAGCCCCTATCGGGCATCCTCCGTCCCATAGGAGTTCTTCTATAGTCCCATGCGATGGCCCGGGTGTTTACGCATGGCCGTCTTCTTGGAGCGTAAGTCCCGGTTTCACGGTCGGGTCCGGGACGGCCGACGGGTCCGGACCGTCCACATCCCGAATTCGGGTCGGCTCCGGGAGCTCCTCTTTCCGGGCAACCGAGTCGGCTATCTACCCCGTCGGGCCGACCCCGGTCGCCGGACGCAGGGCACGCTCTTACTGGCCCGGACGCCCAGCGGCGGGTGGGCCAGCGTCGATGCCCGTCTGCCGCCTCGGCTCCTCCTGGAATATCTCCGGCGGCATGGGGTCTCGTCCTGGGGCCGCCTCCGGGCCTGGCGGCTGGAGCCGCCCATTCCCCTGGGGGACCATCGAGGTCGCCTCGACCTGTGGGTCGAGACCGACGGGGGCGTCTGGTGGGTCGAGACCAAGTCGGTCACGCTCGTCCGGGACGGCGTCGGCTACTTTCCGGATGCCGTGACGGTCCGGGGCCGTCATCACGTAGAGGTCCTGACGGCCATGCGTCGGACCGGGTATCCGGTCGCCCTGGTCTTTGTCGTCCAGCGGTCCGACGCTCGAGCGGCTGACGTCGACGGTCGGACGGACCCGGCGTTGTACGAGGCTGTACGGGCGGCCCGAGCGGCCGGCGTGCCCGTGTGGGCCTTTGCCTGTCGGGTTACCTGGCGGTCGATCCGCATCGAGCGGGAAATCCCCTTCCGGGATTCATGAAGGGACAAGGATGAGGTAAGGGATAGCCCCCTTGGGCGGATGGGCAGGTCGGAGGGTAGGGGCAGGCCTATGTGCCTGCCCTTTCAGGATGACACCGGGATGACTCCCGGCTCCATAAGGAAGACACCGGCATGGCTGCCGGTCCTTGAGGTCGACACCGGGATAACTCCCGGTGTTCCGATGGGATGACGCCGCCATGACTGGCGGCGTCAGGACAGGGGGACGCCAGCATGACTGCTGGCGTTCCGAAGGTACGGAGGTCGATACGCCGGGGGACACCGGCATCACTGCCGGTGTCCCGAGAATAGCTCCCATCTCCCTACCTCCCCCCCTATTTGCAGAGTTGTAACCGGTCGCTTATCGGCCTACATTGGATTGCGAACCTGTGTAGGAAGTCCGTCGATGACCGCCCGCAAGCGCCCGGTCCATCCTCGCCAACCCGGCCTCCTGGGGGATGAGCGGCCGGCCCCTGCGGAGGGCGCCGCCGAGGCGGGGTCCCCGACTCCTTCTTCGGAGGTCGTCCCCCTGGCCGAACGCCTCCGACCCCGTACGCCCGATGAGTTCGTGGGTCAGACCCACCTGATGGGGGCAGACGGTCCGATCCGTCAGCTCTTGCAGGAACGCCGGACCGTCTCCTGTGTCCTGTGGGGTCCCCCCGGTACGGGGAAGACGACGCTGGCGGCCATGATGGCCCGGGCCTGTGCCTGGCCGACCGTATGGACGACGGCCGTCCACCTGACGACGCCCCAGCTCCGGAAGCTCTTCCGTCGGGCCCAGGACCTCTTCCGGAGCCGGCGGATCCCCCTCGTCATCGTCGTCGATGAGGTCCACCGCCTGAACCGGGCCCAGCAGGCGTTGTGGCTTCCCTGGGTCGAACGGGGCGTCGTCGTCTTGATCGGGATCACGACGGAGAATCCGTCCATCGCCCTGATCCCGCCGCTCCTGTCCCGCCTATACGTGTTTCGCCTCCAGCCCCTGTCGTCGGAGGAGCTCCGTCAGCTATTTCAGCGGGCCTGGACGTTCCTGGGCCTCCAGAGCGTCCCCTGGGAGACGGATGCCCTCGAGGCGGCCCTGATGTGGGCGGCTGGGGACGCCCGGCGGCTGATCCAGCTCGTCGAGGCCGTCGGCCAAGACGTCCGCACCCGGAGCCTTGCGACGGTCGACCGGTCCGTCGTCCAGCGGTGGGCCGAGACGATCCTCCCCGTCATGGACCGGGGCGGCGAGATGTTCTACAACCTCATCTCGGCGCTCCACAAGAGCATTCGCAACAGTGACCCCGACGCCGCCCTCTACTGGCTGGCCCGCCTCGTCCTGGGCGGGGCTGACCCCCGGTACATCGCCCGCCGGCTCATTCGGGCCGCCGTCGAGGACATCGGCCTGACCGAGCCCCGGGCGCTCGGGATGGCCGTCGATGCCCTCCGGGCCTTCGAGCAGATCGGCTCTCCCGAGGGAGAGCTCGTCCTGGCATGGGTAACGGTCTTTCTGGCGACGGCGCCCAAGAGCAATCGCGTGTATACGGCCTTCCAGGAAGCCCTGACGACGGCTGAAGCGACGGCTGGCGAGCCGGTCCCCCTCCATCTATGCAACCCCGCGACGTCCTTCATGGAGGAGTGGGGCTACGGGGAAGGCTACCAGTATGCCCACGACACGGAGGCCGGCGTGACCTCTATGGAGTGCCTCCCCGAGGCGCTCCAGGGGACCCGCTTCTACCATCCGACGGCTCGGGGGATGGAGTGCCGGATCCGCCGATGGCTGGCCTATATCCGCAAACATCGGGGCCCTGCCGAAAACCCGCCCCAGTGACGGCCATAGACGATAGACTTGCCTGGGCAACTGGGTTTCCTCGTCTCAGGAGACTACGTCCCCCGCCGAGCCCGCAGGGCAAAGGGCAAAGAGCAAAAGGCAAAGGGCATAGGGCAAAGGGTAAAGGGTAAAGGGCAAAGGGTAAAGGGTAAAGGGCAAAGGGTAAAGGGTAAAGGGCAAAGGGCAAAGAGAAGAGTTCAGAACGCCAGCAGTCATGCTGGCGTCCCCCTGTCCCGGCGCCGCCAGTCATGGCGGCGTCATCCCATCCGAACACCGGCAGTGATGCCGGTGTCTTCCTTATGGAACCGGCAGTGATGCCGGTGTCTTCCTTATCAGGGCCGTTCGGCCCGTGAGAATGGCGTCGGGACGGCCTTTTCCATCGCCCGGAAAGCACGATGTTTCCAAGTGACGGAGTGACGACGAGCGACGGCCTTGGGCCGACGAGTACGGGTTTTCACGAACCGAACGGCCCTGCTAAGTAAGTCTATGGTCCGTGGTCTATGGTCTGGGGTCTACAGTAGAGTCCAGGGCCTCCGTGATCCAGCCGCCCCCGAGGAGGCGGCCCTCGACGTCGTAGAACACGGCGGCCTGGCCTGGCGTGATGGCCCGCTGGGGCGCATCAAAGACGACGACGGCGCTCCGACCGTCCGGACTCGGGTGGACGACGGCCGGGGCATCCTCATGACGGTACCGGATGCGGGCCAGGACCCGCAAAGGCCCCGTCGGCGGCGGGATGGACACCCAGTTCAGGTCCTCGACCCGCAGGGCGTCATGGTACAGGGCCGCCTCCGGACCGACGACGACCGTCTGGGTCTCCGGGATGAGGTCCACGACATAGACAGGCTGGCCCAGGGCCAGGCCCAGACCCCGCCGCTGACCGACCGTAAAGAAGTGGACGCCGGGGTGCCGGCCCACGACCCGGCCCTCAGTCGTCACGACGGGCCCCGGCCGGACGGCCTCAGGCCCTAACGTCCGGTGGAAGAAGCCTCGGACGTCCCCGTCCGGGATGAAGCACAATTGCTGGCTGTCCGGCTTGTCGGCCGTGACGAGGCCCAGACGGCGGGCGATGGCCCGGACCTCGGACTTCAGGAGTTCACCCAGGGGGAAGAGGGCCCGCCGGAGCTGGTCCTGCGTGAGACGGAACAGGAAATAGGATTGGTCCTTCTGGAGGTCCCGCGCCTTCAGGAGGACATACCGACGAGTCCAGGGGTCCTGGACGAGGCGCACGTAGTGGCCCGTGGCGACAAACGAGCAGTCCAGCGTGTCGGCCTTCCGCACGAGGGCGTCAAACTTCAGGACGCTGTTGCACTGCACGCAGGGGACGGGCGTCCGACCTTCGAGATAGGACCGCACGAAGGGCTCGACGATGTGCTCCCGGAACGCCTCCTCCAGGTTCAGGACGTAGTGCCGAATCCCCAGTCGGGCGGCGACTCGACGGGCGTCATAGGTATCCTCGACCGAACAGCAACGGCCTGCCCGGGCCGGCGCCTGGGCGCG
>JAUQPV010000158.1 GCA_030550225.1 Acidobacteriota bacterium
ACATGGCCCGGAACCTGGAGGACGGAAAGGTCGTCTGCTCGACGTGTCACAACGTCCACAATCACCGGAATGGCTTTCCCTTCCTGTGGGTCTCCCGGACCCTGATGTGCCAGCAGTGTCACGGGGCACGGTGGAACACGACGCCGCCGTATTCGTCCCATCCGGTCGACGTCCCGATCCCGAACCGCTCTGACTATCAGACGCCGCCTCACCTGGAGCTCCTCGATGGGAAGGTGGCCTGCCTGAGCTGTCACGGCGTCCATTACACCTACAGTCGGACCCAGTACCGGGGCATCGCCGAGGCCGGCAGTGACGTGTGCCTGACCGATAACGATGCCGCCTGGACACCGAACGCCCTCGTGGGGTGGGAACTGAAGGTCTTGAACACGGCCGGGTCGGACATTAGGAAATGGTACCAACGGCGGATCGTCACATCGAATACGACGAATACGGTCTGCTGGAGCGACCCTCTGGCCGCTCCTATCACGGCCGGCGACCCCTACGTCTTGAAGGAGCGGGGGGCCGGCGACGGCTACCTGCTGAACCAGTCCCTGGCCGCCCTGTGTACCCAGTGCCATTCGTTCCCGGCGGGTGGGGCCCACTTCACGAGTCCGGCGGCCCGGTGGCCCGGCGGCCAGTACGGGTCTGACTATGCGTATACGGATACCTCGGGCAACGAGCTATGGCCTCCGGCTCGGGGGGCCTCGGCCCTCAAGAACCGCCCGATTCCTGCGTCTCTGACGGGGACCTGCTTCTCGTGCCACTGGCCCCACGGATGGCCGGACGGCACCGGCGGTGTCTACCCCCGCCTGACGGTCGACCGGGAGGAGCGGCTCTGCTACACGTGTCACGACGGGAGCCCGGCCGCGACCGACGTGCGGACCGCCTTTGAAAATACCCTCTGGGTCGCCGCCGGGGCTGGTCAGTGGAACAACCTGAACCTGAACACCCGACACGACGTGAGGGACGCCGACCAAGCTCGGAGCGGGGCCAAAATCGAGTGCATCCACTGTCATGACCCCCACCGAGCTTCGGGGGCCAACCCGCCGGCTTCCCGCCTGGTAGCCGACCCGGACCCCGCCGACGGCCGGGTCCCCGCCCCAGGTCAGACGTGGGCCGGCTCGGATTTTCAGAGCGAATGGTGCCTGGACTGCCATGACGGTTCTTATCCCCCCACGGTTCAGCCCCCGACGAACGCCCTCATGAACATCCGGGATTCCTACACGGACGGTGGGAGTTACGGTCCCGACGTGCACGGGACGGGCACCGGCAGTCCCTCCCTGAAGTCCGGTTATGGATGGGCGCGGGGAGACATCCTGCCCTGTACGGCCTGTCACGACCCCCGCCATCAGTCTGGCAATCTCTTCCAGCTCCGGACCGTCGTCCTCAGTAAGGACGGGACCCAGGCCGTCCCCTCTGACTGCGGTCCGGGCTACTCGGTCACGAACAACGACACGACGGACACGAAAGTCAACGGCTGGTGCTGGTGCAACACGTGTCATACCAAGAGCATGGGGACAAACAAAAAGAACTGCTTCGCCTCCGGGTGCCACCACCACGGGCGGGATTTGTGAAGTCTCCATATCCGGTCTTGGGGATCCTGGCCGCTTACCCCAGCCATTCGGTTCGTGAGAATGGCGCCGCAACAGCCTTTCTCGGCGCCTGGGAAGTACGATGTTTCAAGCTGACTGCCGGATGGGCCGGTCGGCCGATAGATAAAGCAAAGAGCATAGAGTCCATACTCTTTGCCCTTTGCCTTTCGTGACGGCCGAACGGCCCGTTGCTTGAAAAACCATCCTCTCCGAAGGGTTGGAAAGGCCGAGCCCACCAGGATTCTCATGGGCCGAACGGCTTTATTATCCTGTTGTTATCCTGAAGGGGGAAGCCGAGGGCGAGACATGGACGATCGGAGGTTCCTTTCGGTCGTGGCGATGACCCGGCTCATCCGGGAGCGGCGGATATCCGCCCAGGAGCTGGTCGAGGCGCTCCTGAAGCGGATCGAGACGTACAACCCGATGTTGAATGCCGTCGTCACGCTGGACGCCGAGCGGGCGATCCGGATGGCCCGGGAGGCCGACGCCGCCCTCGCCCGGGGCGAGACCTGGGGACCCCTCCACGGGATTCCCGTGACCGTCAAGGACGTCTTCGAGACCGTCGGCCTGCGGACGACAGCCAGCTATCCGCCCCTGGCCCGGTACGTTCCGGGTCGGGACGCCACGGTCGTCGCCCGCCTGCGGTCGGCCGGGGCTATCATCCTGGGCAAGACGAACACGCCCATGCTGGCGATGGACTTTCAGACCCGAAGTCCCGTATTTGGGCTGACCCGTAACCCCTGGTCGCTCGACCATACGGCCGGTGGGAGTACCGGCGGGGGCGCGGCGGCCGTGGCGGCGGGCCTTTCACCCCTGGACGTCGGGAGCGACATCGGCGGGTCGATTCGGATCCCGGCCCACTTCTGCGGCGTGTACGGCTTCAAGCCGACGGAGGGCCTCGTCTCGACGGCTGGCCACATCCCCGAACTCCCGGGGCGACCACGCGGCATCCGGCATATGCTGGTCGCCGGCCCTTTGGCCCGGTCCGTCGAGGACCTGCGGTTGGCCATACTTGTCCTGGCCGGTCCCGACGGACGTCACTGGGACGTCCCGCCCGTGCCGGTCGAACCCGTCCCGGGGCCCGACCTATGGGCCTGCCGGATCGCATGGACCGACGAGTTCCCCGAAGCCCCCGTCAGCGCCGACACCCGGTCAACCATGGAGGCCCTCGCTGATGCCTTGGCCCGGGCCGGGGCCCGGGTCGAACGGACTCGCCCACCAGACCTGGACGTCCGAGCGGCCTGGGAGACGTGGGGCCTCATCGCCGGTGCTGAAATCGGGTCGACCACGCCGGCGCTCCTGCGGCGCCTCCTCCGGATTCAGTTCCTCCTCTGGTCCCGCGGGTCCCCAATGATCCGGGCGGCCGTCCGGGGCGCCGGCCTCCGGATGACCCGTTACGCCGAGGCTCTTACCCGCCGAGACCGCATCATCGGGGTCATCGAACGATTCCTGTCTGACTGGGATGCCTGGCTCTGCCCGGTCGCCCTACGGCCGGCCTTCCCGCACTGGAAGACGGGCCGACCTATCCCGGTCGACGGCCGCCAGGTTCCTTACTGGATTGTCGGGACAGGGTACACGTGTATCTTTAACCTGACGGGCCACCCCGTCGTCGTCGTTCCCGTCGGACGGTCGTCGGAGGGCCTCCCCATCGGCGTCCAGGTCGTCGGCCGCCGGTGGGAAGATCTACGCCTGCTGGGGATCGCCGAGCGGATCGCCGAGGTCGTCGGCCCCCCGCCCATGCCGGGGCCAGTCAGACAGCAAGAAGAAGTAACGAAGTGACGGCGTGATGGAGGGACAGAGTCGGGAAGAGGGGGGTCCGAGGCGGAACCCGAGAGACCGGGCCCGTCGTCCTATCCCTTGGAACTCGGAGGCTGGTATGGCCTCCGGCTCCTAAGGTCGACACCGACATGACGGCCGGCACAGGGCAAAGGGCATAGAGCAAAGAGCATAGGGTATAGGGCAAAGAATACAGGACGATGAGGGCCGGCACACTCGGGCGATGTCCCATGTTCCATCCTTCCAATCCCCAGCTTGACAGAGCCGTTCGGTTCGGGAGAATGGCATCAGGATGGTCTTGCCCACTGCCCGAAACGAAGGACGAACCGTCACCTGGACCATGCGTGGAGAAGCCCGACGTCATTTAGAAAATGCCAAAGCTTGTCTGCGTCAGGCCCCCGTCGAAGGCGGGACGTATACCGACATCAAGTACGTCCAAGAGGCCTGTGGAACGGCTTACCTGGCCGTCCTGAAGGCTATCGATGCCGCCTTGATCCGGCGGGGTGTCGATGAGAAGGACTTGCCTCAGGCCGTGGAGGCTTACCGAGAGGCCCTGCAGAAACACTGGGCCCCTAAGGACGGGAAATGGCTCCGCGATTTCGAGAAACTGTATAAACTTTTTCATATCGCCGGTTACTACCGTGCCCTGCTGGATGACGTGAAGATCCTTCGGGAAGTCTTCACAATGGCCGAAACTTTCATTCGTCGCCTCGGCGCTTGACGCCCGGACCCGTAATGGCCGCCAAGCTCGGATATGCTCCCGTGACCGACGCCGACGTCCAAACCTTCGAACGCATCGTCGGGCCGGCCTACGTGCGGACCGACGCCGGGTCGCTGGACAAATACGCCCGGGACGAGACGGAAGACCTGGCGTTCCTGCCGGAGGTCGTCGTCCTGCCGGGTTCGGCCGAGGAGGTCCAGGCCGTCGTCCGGTACTGCTACCGACGGCGGATGCCCGTCACACCCCGGGCCGGCGGGACGGGCTTGAGCGGCGGCGCCCTGCCCGTCTTCGGCGGCGTCGTCCTGTCCGTCGAACGGATGAACCGCATCCTGGAGGTCGACGACGTCAACATGATGGCCGTCGTCGAGCCGGGCGTCGTCACGGCCGACCTTCAGCGGGCCGTCGAGGAACGGGGCCTCTTCTACCCGCCCGACCCGGCGTCCCGCTTCGTGTGCCGTATCGGGGGGAACGTCGCCGAGAACGCCGGCGGCCCCCGGGCTTTGAAATACGGCGTTACGCGGGATTACGTCTACGGCCTCGACGTCGTCCTGCCGAACGGGCGACTCCTTCGGACCGGCGGCAAGCTGTACAAGAACGTGGCTGGCTACGACCTGACCCGCCTCTTCGTCGGCTCCGAGGGAACGCTCGGCGTCTTCACTCGCATCGTCCTTCGACTGATTCCCAAGCCGGCTGTCCAGTGGACCCTCTTGGTGCCCTTCGACGCCTGGGACGGGGCCTTTCAGGCCATTCGGAGGATCTTCGAGGCTCGCCTCCTGCCGGCGGCCGTCGAGTTCATGGACCGGGAAGCCATCGTCATTACGGCCGAGCGCACGCAGAGGCCGTTCCCCCATACCGATGCGGCCGCCCTCCTCCTCATCCAACTCGACGGGGACGACCCGGCTGTCGTCGAACGACAGGCCCTGCGGGTCGGGGAAGTTTGTGAACGGGCCGGCGCCCGGGACGTGCAGGTCGCCGACACCCCGGCCCGTCAGGAGGAGCTCTGGGCCTTCCGCCGGGCGATGGGCGAGGCCGTCAAGAAGGCTTCGGTCTACAAGGAAGAGGACACTGTCGTCCCCCGAGACCGCCTGCTGGACCTCCTGGCGACGGTCCGGGGCTTGGCCGAGCGGTACGGCTTCCGGGCCGTCTGTTACGGCCACGCCGGCGACGGCAACATCCACGTGAACATCTTGAAGATGGGCCTCGACGAGACGACCTGGCGGGAGGTCCTGCCCCGGGCCATCCGGGAGCTGTTCGAGGCCGTCGTCGCCCTGGGCGGGACGATCACGGGCGAACACGGCGTCGGCTGGGTCCAGCGGCCATACCTGCCCATCGCCCTGCCGCCCGAGAGCCTCCGCCTGCAACGGCGGCTCAAGCGTCTCTTCGACCCCCGGGGCATCATGAACCCGGGGAAGGTCTTTCCGTGAGCCGGCGTCGGGCGCCGGTTCGTCCCGAGCTCGGGTGTCTTGCAGGGCTGGACAGGGGAATGTAAGCTGGAAGGAGATACCGGGATACGAGATGCGGGATCTGCCATTCGCACCTTAGGGCCTCGGCGACGGCTTTTCCCCGACTCTGGCCCATCTGCCGACTGCCGACCTGCCCATCTGCCGACTGCCTCTCCTTGAGGTCGGGCATGGACCGGAAGTTCATCTTTATCACGGGCGGCGTCCTGTCGTCCCTGGGGAAGGGCATCTCGGCGGCCTCCATCGGCCTCCTGATGGAGCGCCGGGGCTTCCGGGTCAACTTCATCAAGTTTGACCCTTACATCAACGTCGACCCCGGGACGATGAACCCCTATCAGCACGGGGAGGTTTACGTCACCGAGGACGGGGCCGAGACGGACCTCGACCTCGGTCACTATGAGCGCTTTACGTCGATTCAGACGAGTCGGGCGAACAACTACACGACGGGCCAGATTTACGCCGCCGTCATCGACAAGGAACGCCGGGGCGAGTACCTCGGCAAGACCGTCCAGGTCATTCCCCACATCACCGACGAGATCAAGGCCTGCATTCGCAAGGCTGCCAAGGGGTCCGATGTCGTCATCGTCGAGATCGGTGGGACGGTCGGCGACATCGAGAGTTTGCCCTTCTTAGAGGCCGTCCGGCAGTTCCGGCTCGAGGTCGGACGGACGAATGCCGCCTTCGTGCACGTCACGCTGGTG
>JAUQPV010000159.1 GCA_030550225.1 Acidobacteriota bacterium
TTCCATGAGACCCTGTGGCAGTGGGCCCACGTCCCCCAGGTCACGGTCGCCGCCGTGGACGGTTACGCTCTGGGAGGTGCCGCTGAGGTCCTCTTGCTGACGGACTTTGTCGTCGCTTCGGAACGGAGCCAATTCGGATTTCCCGAAATACGGCTGGCCTTCTTTCCGCCGGTGGCCCTGGCTTTTTTACCGGAGTGGGTCGGCTATCATCGGGCGGCCTCGATGATCCTGCGGGGCGAGGCCGTTCCGGCGGCGGCGTGGGCCCAGTGGGGCCTGGTCGAGCGGGTCATCCCGGCGGAGGGCCTGACACAGGCCGTAGCCGACCTCCTTGGGGAACTTCGGCGTCACAGTCGGGCGGCCCTGCGTCTGACCCGACGTTGGTTGAAGCGCCGATCCATCGAGGCCGGATGGACTCACCTGCGGGCGATCGAGCAGGCCTTTATCGAGGACTTACTGCGGCTGGCCGATGCGGCCGAGGGCGTGCGGGCCTTCCAGGAAAAGCGGCCGCCCCAGTGGACCCACCGGTGAGTTTCCGTCCCCCCTTAAGAGCAGTCTCCAAAATTCCCTCCTCCCGCAGGAGAAGGGCCAGGCATGAGGGCCCTCACCCGACCCTCTCCCACGGGGAGAGGGCTTCTGAGAGGGTTTGGAAATCACTCAGCCGGGACGTCGGCGGATTGTCGGGGGGCCTGAGCCACGTCGTCCCCTTCGGTCTGCCAGAGGCCCTCGGCGATCAGCACGGCCTCGCAGACCTGGCGGAGGGGAATCCGTCTCTGCATCGCCGTCTGTTGGAGCCACCGGTGGGCGTCCGCCTCGCTCATGCCCCGGCGCTCGATGAGGACCCACTTGGCCCGCTCGAGGACCTTGCGGACCTCGAGGGCTTCCCGGGCCCGACGGACTTCGGCCTCCAGGACGATGGTCCGCAAGAAAGCCGCCACGTGGGTCGAGAGGTCGCCCAGGAGGCTCAGGGTCGAATCGTCGAGGCCCCCGTCGGCGTAAGCGAGGATGGCGCCGACCCACTGGCGGCCGAACCGCAGGGGCACGACGCCCACGGAGTCTTCGTACACGAAGGGGCCCTGAGACCGGAGCAGGCGGTCAAACAGCGGGTGGGAGGCCCGAATCCGCATGCCCCGGGGGCCCTGGAATCGCTGTTTCTCCGGGTCGTAGACGAGGACCCGGCACGTGGGGACCCCCAGGATGTCTTCCAACATCTGGCCGATGAAGGTCAGGGCCTCGTCGACGACGCCCCGGTGGTTATCGACGACCCGGGCAAGCCGGAACAGGGCCTCCAGGTGCTTGGCCCGTTGTTTGGCCTCGACGTACATCCGGGCGTTCTCGATGGCCCGGGCGACCATATTGGCCAGGGCCAGCAGGAGCTCGGTCTCCTCCCGGGAGTGCTCGTGGGGCTGGGCGTGCTGGATGTTCATAACCCCCAAGAGCTGGCCGTTGGAGGCCACGAGGGGTGCCGAGAAGAAGGCTTCGTAGCGGTCCTCCGGCAGGCTGTGGAAGAACTTGAAGCGTTCGTCTTCGTACGCCCGGGCCGGGATGGCCACGACGCTCTGCCGCTCGGCGACCCAACCCGTGATGCCCTCGCCGAGCTTCATCTTGATGCGGCCGATGTGACGGGGGTGGGGGGAACTCGCCCCATACAGGACGAGCTCCCGGGACGCCGAGTCCATCACGTAAATCAGACAGGAGTCGGCCCCCGTCAGGCGGGCCACAGCCGCGGCAATGGCGTTCAGCAGGGGCTTGAGCTCCAAGCCGGCCCCGAAGACCTTGATGATCTCCCCTAAGACCTCGAGGCGGTCCGAGGGCATGGGACCGTTCCCTCCGTCATCGGTCATGCATCATAGTATAGGTAAAATTCATAGGGATGGGGACGGAGTCGGATGGCGTCGACTTCCCGCTTCCGCTTTAGCTCGATCCAGGTCTCGATGACGTCGGGGGTGAACACGCCGCCTTCCAGCAAGAAGGCGTGATCTTCCTCGAGGGCTCGGAGGGCTTCTTCCAGGGACCCCGGAACTTGCTTGATCTTGCGCGCCTCCTCCGGCGGTAGCTCGTAGATGTCCACGTCCAGGGGGTCGCCCGGGTCGATACGGTTACGGATCCCATCGAGGCCAGCCATTAGCATCGCCGCAAAGGCGATGTAGGGGTTCGCCGTCGGGTCGGGGCACCGGTACTCGAGGCGCTTGGCCTTCGGCGACGTGGAGATCATGGGGATCCGAATGGCCGCACTGCGGTTCCGCTGGGAGTACACCAGGTTGACAGGTGCCTCGTAGCCGGGGACCAGACGCCGATACGAGTTGGTCGTCGGGGCGCAAAAGGCCATCAGGGCTGGCGTGTGCTTGATCAGGCCGCCGATGTAGTACAGCCCCAGTTGGGAGAAATGGGCATATCCCCGTTCGTCATAAAACAGGTTCCGACCACCCTTCCACAGACTCTGGTGCGTGTGCATCCCGGAGCCGTTGTCGCCAAAGAGGGGCTTGGGCATGAACGTCGCCGTGCGGCCATAGGCCCGGGCCACGTTTTTCACGATGTACTTGTACATCAGGACCTGGTCGGCCATCCGGGTCAGGGACTGAAAGCGCATGTCAATCTCGCATTGACCCGCCGTAGCGACTTCGTGGTGATGCATCTCGACCTCGATGCCGGCCTGGATCAGCCGCAGGACGATCTCGGAACGGATGTCTTGGAGGGTATCGACCGGCGGGACGGGAAAGTAGCCTTCCTTCCAGCGGGGTCGGTGGCCCAAGTTAGGACGTCCCTGGTCCCGGCCGCTGTTCCAGATGCCTTCCTCGGCGTCGATGAAGTAGTAACAGCTGTAGGCGTTCTGGTCGTAGCGGACGCTGTCGAAGATGAAGAACTCCAATTCCGGGCCCCAGTAGCTCACGTCGGCGATGCCCGTCCGGATGAGGTACTGCTCCGCTTTCTTGGCGATGTACCGCGGGTCCCGGCTGTAAGGCTGATGGGTGACGGGGTCATAGACGTCGCAGATGAGGCTCAACGTGGGGACCTCACAGATAGGGTCCACGACGGCCGTCGTCGGGTCGGGGATGAGGATCATGTCGCTTTCGTGGATGTGCTGGAAGCCTCGGATGCTGGAACCGTCGAACCCGATGCCCTCCTCGAAGACGTCTTCCGTCAGCTCTTGAACGGGGATGCTGGCATGCTGCCAAGTCCCCAGGAGGTCCACGAACTTGAGGTCGACGATGGCCACGCCCTGTTCCCGGGCGAAGGCGATGACCTCCCGGGGTTTCGTCAGGGTTTGCACCGTCGACTTTACGGTACGGGCACTCTCCCGCAGTTCCCGCGTGATCATGACACGCCTCCTTTATCGGAGGAAAGCCCGGGCGTCGAACCGACCGGGGCCCGCCCCATCAGGGACGGGATTTGCTCGATCAGCTGTTGGAGCTTCATGCCCGTCAGGGTCTCGATGACCGTCGGAAGCTGGGCGATGACCCGGGTGACGTCGGCCGTGATGCGACTGGCGCCGGCCCCGTCGCCGTTGCCGCCGACCAGGACGATCTTGTCGACCTTGGCCAAGGGCTCGGCGATGGCGCTCGCCAGGCGGGGCAGGACCTCGACGAACATTTGCGTGACGGCCGCCTCGTTATACTCCCGCCAGGCGCCGGCCTTCTTGTGCATCGCCTCGGCCTCGGCGATACCCTTGGCCCGTAAGGCCTCGGCCTCGGCGTGGCCCGTCGCCCGAATCTGCTCGGCCCGGCCCTCGGCCTCCGCCTCCAGGCGGTACCGCTCGGCCTCCGCCAAGGCGATAATCCGCTTCTTCTCGGCCTCAGCCGGGAGCTCGACCGTCGCCGTCAGTTCCTTGGCCTTGCGCATGATCTCCTTGGCCTCGACCTCCGCCAGGAGCTCCTTCTCGACCAACTGGACGGCCACCTCCTCCCGCTTGACGGCTTGGGCGACCCGATGCCGGTGGAGTTCATAAGCCAGGTCGGCCTCGGCCCGCTGGGCCTCGACTTCCCGTCGCGCCGCCTCGACGGCCTTGTCGGCCTCCAGGCGGGCGATGCGAGCGACTCGGTCGGCCTCGGCCTCGGCGATGGCCGCCAACTGCTTGACCTGGGCGACCCGAGGCCGTCCGAGGGCCTCCAGGTACCCATGCTCGTCGGCGATGTGCCGGATCGTTAGGGAGATGACGTCCAGGCCCATCTGGGCAAGGTCCTGGCGGGCCGCCTCTTTCACCCGTTGGGCCAGCTCGGCCCGCCGCAGGTACACGTCCTCGACGTCCATCGTCCCCAGGACAGCCCGCAGATGCCCCTCGATGACCTGCAGGGCGACCCGCCGGACGTCGTCCTTAGACTTGGACAGAAACTGCTCGGCCGCCACGGCGATGGAGGTCTCGTCGCCCTTGACTTTCACCTGGGCGACGCCGTCGACCATCAGTCGGACCCCGTGGGCCGTGTAGGCGTCGGCCGTCTGGACCTCCAGGGTCAACAGCTCCAGCGACAGCCGTTGGACCCGCTCGAAGATGGGCCACACGAAGGTACCGCCCCGGACGAGTCGGTAGCCGACTGTCCGGACTTGACCATCGGGACCCCGGACCCGCCGTCGGCGGCCGCCGGAGATGATCAAGACCTCGTTCGGACCGGCCTTGGTATATCGCCAGGCCCACAGGCCCACCAAGGCCGCCGCCGCAAACACACCTGAGACAACCATCCAGGGTGCCATCGTGTTCCTCCGACGAAGGGACGTCGTGATGAGCTGTTATCTTGGGCAGATGGGCAGATAGGCAGGTCGGCAGTGGGCCGATAGGTGCCTCCGCAGACGGGACGCCTGCGAGGCGTTTATCCCGGCCCGAGGCTCGCCGAGACCCACCGGAGGTGGTCCGGACTCGTCAGGCGGCCTCGCCGCCAGAGGGTCGTGGCGACTCGACTCCGCAGGGACGCCAGGTCCGGCGCCGTGTAGAGAGCGTACACCGAGTCGCCCTCCGGACAGGCGGCCACATGCGCCCGATTGTTACGGAATATGGGGATCGTCGTAATCATGAGCCGACCCTGCCGGGTCTCGTAATACCGCAGGGCGCTGGTCAGGGACGTCAAGTTTCCGGCGATCTTCTGCCAGAGTGATTCCGGCAGACCCGTCAGGACCAGGCCGTCGGGGGCTTGTAAGGCGGACTCCACGTGTTCTACCAGCGCCACCCACGCGTCCTCACTGGCCCGAGCCACCGTCAGGTCCTGGCCGCCGACCGTCGCCCGGAGCACGCTACCTTCCATATAGACGGGGACACGCAGGCGTTCATCCGCCACGGCCCGAAGGACCCCGACCGGGGCCGCCCACCGGAGTTCGGCCGTCAACCGCAGGACCTCCAGGTCTTCCATCGAAACACCCAGATAATCGGCCAGCCGAAGCCACAGCGTGCCCAGGTCTTCGGCCTCCAGGATCGGTCCCTCGGGGTCCAGGATCCGCCAGGTCCGTCCCCAGGGGTACACGGGCCACACGACGGCCGGGCCCGACCGCGTCCGAAAGGCAAATCGCGGGAGTCGTCCGCCGTGAGCGACCTCTGCCAGCGTGTCAAGGACCATTTCCGGCAGGTCCGTCAACCGATAGGACGTCAGTCGAAACCCGAACAGTTCCACGTAGAAGCGCTCGCAGAGGAGCCCCCCGTCTCGATGAAGCTCACAGTAGACCGGCAGGGCAAAAGCGAATCCGTCGAACGTCCCCCGGACGACGTACCGGGGATCGCCATTCCCCCGATGACCGGTCACGGACTCAAGGAAGGCGCCGGTCCGGGCATCGTCCGTAGGCCGAACCCTCGGCCGCCGGGACGGCGCCGACGTCCGCGCCGGGGCGAGGACCTCATGAACGGTCTCATGAGCGTGGCTGGAGGGCGTAGCACCCGTAGGGTGCCCGTGGGGGTGGATGTGAATGTGGTGGATCTTGTCCAAGACGTCTTTTCGCAGACGGCTCGGCAAGACCGCCCACAGGACCAGAAAAAACCCGAAAGCGGCAATGCCCCACCAGACTTCAGCAGGCATGGTCTCTCCTCCAATGGGTATCGGCGTCGGGCGCCGAATGTCGGGGACGACCGACCGCCCCGACTCCCCGGTCCCGACACCCGAATTTCAGGTCGGCGAGACGACGGCCCCCACCGGGAGCCGACGCCCCTCGGGATAGGCCGGGGTCCCGTGCTCCGGCACGTCCAGACCGGCCAGTTCTTCCTCCCGGGACACCCGTAGGCCGATGGTGTGCCGGATCAACCAGAAGACCAAAAAGCCC
>JAUQPV010000160.1 GCA_030550225.1 Acidobacteriota bacterium
GTGAGGATGCCTGGGCTTCGCTCCCGACCCCCAGCGTCAAATTGCATCCGACCTATTTGTCCGATCAGACCGATGACGCGCATTCTTTTTTTCGGAACGCCGCACGCCGCCGTTCGGGTCTTGGAGGCCCTGGCCCAGTGGCCGATGGGGACCGTCGTAGGTATCGTCACGGCCCCGGACCGCCCCCGGGGCCGGGGTCAGCAGGTCGAGCCGACGCCGGTAAAGGCCTGGGCCATCCGAGCCCAGCTCCCGGTCTTTCAACCAGACACGTTGAAACGGCCCGAGGTCGCCCGGGCCCTTCGGGCGTGGTCGGCCGACGTGTTCATCGTGACGGCCTACGGCTTCATCCTGCCGCCGGTCGTCCTGCAAATCCCGCCCCACGGGTGCCTGAATGTTCACTTCTCGCTCCTCCCCAAGTACCGAGGGGCCGCCCCGGTCGCTCGGGCCCTGCTGGCTGGGGAACGGGAGACCGGTGTGACGATCATCCGGATGAATGAGCGGATGGACGCTGGCCCGATCCTTGCCCAGCGCGTCGTCCCGATTCGGGACGACGATACGACGGGAACCCTGGAGGACCGGTTAGCTCGGGCGGGCGCCGCCCTGCTCATCGAGGTCTTGCCGGACTACCTGGCCGGCCGACTCCAGCCGGTCGAGCAGGACGAGTCGGCCGCCACGTTCGCCCCGAAGGTCCAGAAAGAGGAAGGCCGGATCCGATGGGACCGACCGGCCGAGTGGATCGAACGTCAGGTCCGGGCGATGGACCCGTGGCCCTCGGCCTACACGTGGTGGCGGGGGCGACTCCTGAAAATCACCCGGGCTCGGGTCGTGCCGGACATGGATGACGAAGTGCCGGGGACGACAGTCTACGTGGACAAGAAGCGATGGATCGTCGCCTGTGGCCAGGATGCCCTGGAGCTCCTGGAGGTCCAGCTGGAGAGCCGTCCCCGGATGGCTGTCTCGGCATTCCTGCAGGGGCACCCCGTCCGCTTGGGAGAACGCCTGGAAGAGGCCGGGCCAGGGGCGCCGTGATATAATGCCATCGGTATCAGGTGTCGGGAACTGGGTGGTTAGGCGTCGGGTGGGCAGGGACCCGACGTTTCCTGCTGGCATGCCGCATGTCCGCGGCGGGGCGTGTATGGCTCGAAAACGGAAGGCACCCGTCTCGAAGGCCCGTCCTTCGACGGCCGCCGTGTCGCCTGAGCAGGTCCGGGCATGGGGCGTCCCTGTAGGGGATTTCCCGGCCTTCCTGACGGCTCACAAGCAGTGGGCCTCATGTTCGGTGTTCGTCTGCTTAGCGGAGCCGCCTTTCCTGGCGATGAAGGCCCAAGACTACGTCTGGAAGGTGCTCCGTAAGAAGTATCCCGGCATCCGTCGGTGGGACCAAATCCAGACCTGGCCTGAGACGGGGTCGGCCCTGCTGTCCGTCGTCTTCTTGGTCCAGCTCCCGGTAGCGTCCCTGTCGGCCGATCTCTTCGAACGCCACACGCAGGTCATCCTGCGGGCACCGCCGGGTCTACTATGGTGGGTCGAGGGGTGGCCCCCTTGGTCCGAGTCGGTTTGGCGATCCTTGGGTTCTCGGGCGTGGGTCCTCCATCAGCCGGCCCTGGGACCGGCGGACTTCCCTGGCTGGGTCGTTCGGCTGGCCCGGGCTTTTCGGCTGACGATGTCGCCAGCCCTGGCCCAACGGCTAACGGCGGCCGTCTTTCTGGACGTCGTCCCCGTGATTCAGGCTTTCGAGAACCTGGCGGTCGTCGAACCGAGTCGGCCCCTGGAATGGGCGGACATCGAACCTTACCTGCCGGCGTCGGCCCGTCAGACCTCGGCCGCCACGGTCCTGCCCTGGGTCCTGAACAAGGACTACGACCGCCTTCTTTCGTTCATCGCCCGACTGGACCCGGCGGCCCTGGATGTAGATACTTTTCTTCGGCAGAGCTTCGAGCTCTGGCGGCTGTGGGTCTTGACGGGGCGCCTGTCCGAGTACGACCCGGCGGCCTGGAGTCGCTGGAGTATTGGCCGTCGCTTGTATCAAGAGCATCATCGTTGGGGGGCGACCCTGACGGCGGCCCAATGGCAGGCATGGGCCCAGGAAGCGGCCCGTCTGGAGGTATGGGCCCGCAAGACCGACGTCTCGCCGGCCAGTCTGTTGGCCGTCAGCTTCTTGCGATGGTTACGGGTCTTAGCATGATACATGAGAAGTCCCGGATGCCGGGCGTCTGGCCCCAGGACCCAGACTCGTCCGGAGTCCCTGGACCCTGCGACTTGTCCGGCTGAGAGGGAAGGTGGGACCATGACAGCGCCGGAATCAAAGCGGCCTTCGACGGTTCATCGGGAGCCGAAGGAATCCATGCCCCTCTGGGTCAGCGGGGTCCATGCGGTCAAGGAGGTCCTCCGCGCCAAGCCGGACCAGGTCGACCTGATCGTCTTAGTCGGTCGACATCCCTCGCACCGCATGTTCATCGCCATGGCGAAGGAACACGGGATTCCCTACACGACGGCCGAAGAGCGACTCCCCGAGTTCCTGCGCCGGAGGAAGCACGCTCCTGTGTTCGCCCGGCTGGCGGCTTTTCGGTACGCCGACCCGGAAGACCTCCTGGAAGCGGTCCGGCCGACGACGATCTTTCTCGTCCTGGACCACGTTCAGGACCCCACGAACCTGGGCAATGTCATGCGGACGGCGGCCGGGGCCGGGGTGCAGGGGATCTTCATCCCACGGCACCGGGGCGTTCGGGTCACGCCGACGGTCGCCCACGTCGCTTCCGGGGCGCTCACTTACGTCCCCGTCGCCCGTTACGGGAGCCTCCAGCAACTCATCCAACAGCTTCAAGAGCGGGGCGTGTGGGTCGTGGCCGCCGACCCCTATGCGCCCGAGCCGTGGTTCGCCCTCAAGGGAAACCGGCCCATCGCTTTAGTCCTGGGCCATGAGGGGGAGGGCTTGACCAAGACGGCCCTGCAGCTATGCGACCAGACGGTCCGCATCCCGATGATTCATCTGGAGTCGTTGAACGTCGCCGCCTCGGCGGCTATCCTCTTGTACGAAGTCGTACGTCAGCGAATGACGGCCGCTTGAGGATTGGGGTGTTGGGTATTAGGTGTTGGGTGTTAAAGAAGAGGGCCCAGCACCCAACACCCAATTCCCCAGCCAGGTGGGTCATGCCGGTCCGGAAATTGAAGGAAGCCCCCGTCCTGATGGGCATCAGCGAGCCCTGGCTTCAACTGACCGAGAGCCTGCACCTGGTCGTGCGCGACCGGGCGGGCCTGGTCCTGCACGGCGAGCCGGGGGTCGGTAAGACGGCCTTATGGGAATACGCCCTGCACCTCCGGGGACAGGGGAGTTATGTCTGGATCGATGCCCGTCATCCTCGGAGCTTGGCCGAATGGACCCGGGCCATCCAGCGGCGGCAGGCCTTCTTTCTTTACCACTGGCACGAATGGCCCCCGGCCTGGATGGAGAAGGCCCTGACGGTGCTCCGCAAGACCCGGAACGGCCTCGTCTGGGGTGCCTCCTTGGTCATGATGCAGGCCGAAGAAGCTCGGCAATGGTGGCAACGGTGGCAGATGGAACGCCTGCCCGTCTATCTTCTCCACGTCCCCCCGCTCCGGGAGCGGTCCGAGGACATCCCCGTCATCGCTCAGCGGGTCCTGGAGGACACGGCCCGCCAGTATCAGCGACCGGCTCGGGGCTTCACCGTCGAGGCGATGGAGCGCCTGCGCCTGCACCCCTGGTGGGGCAACGTCCGGGAGCTCATCGAGGTCGTCAAACAGGCCGTGTTTCGCCAATCGTCGGGCCTGTTCATCGAGCTGGCGACGGTCCAGAAGGCCATCCGTCAGGCGCACTTCATCTCGGACCGGGCCGACCTGCAGGCCCAGTGGGAGACGTTCGTCTCTCGGATTCTCCGATATCTCTTCGAGCACCCCGAGGTCGGCCATCGGATTCGGCCTTGGCCCTTTATTTTGGGAGAAGTCCGCCGCCTGACGGCCCAGTCAGTCCTGCAACTCTTACAGGTCCGGGAAGAAGACGCCGCCCGCATCTTGGGTGTATCCTTACGGACGCTCCGCCAGTACCTAAAACAACGGCCCGACCACTGGGTATAAGGTGGGATGCGGGATGGGGTCCGGGGACCGGAGCATAGACTGAGCATAGACCGTAGACTTCGGCGGCACCGGAACCGCCTCGCCTTAACATAGGCGTTCGGTTCGTGAAAAACCCGCATGGATTCGGCTTTTCCGACCCTTCGGGGAGGACGGTTTTTCAAGCATCGTGACGTCGTCACGTCGTGACGACGTGACGGAGTTTAGAAAGAAGCCGTCGCCGGGGCGAATGGCCCGAGATGGGCCTCGTCACGTCGTTACGCCGTCACGTAGCTTGAAAAATCGTGCTTTCCGGGCGATGGAAAAGGTTGTTCTGACGCCATTCTCACGAACCGAACAGCTCTGCCAAGTGGGTCGGCTATGGCCTGGCCGGACGTCGTCCCTTCGTCCCTTTGTCTGAGAAATCGTGTTTTCGAAGGGGGGCTCTTTTCCGCTTCTCATCACACTTTTAATTCCCGAGGGGCGATGCGCAGAGGACGGTCGAATCGCCCGGTCAAGTCCATGGTCTGGGGTCTATGGTCTATGGTCCTTTGCCTTGCATCGTGCGTCGTGGGGGTTGCCTGCCATGGGTGGCCGCCGGGTCGGTGGGTCGAGGGGAATCAATTCGTCATCGCCCCTTACGCATACCGGGGCGAGACGATTACCTTGAAGGTCCTCGTTTCACCCCGGTGGCAGGACGGGACTCGTCTGCGGGTCGCCGACGCCAGCCCGTCCGTCTTCATCCGCTTTGAAAACGCCGACCGGTTTCCCTGGGAGACAGGGCGAGTCTATCTCGTGACCTTCGAATGTCGGGCCGGGAGTCTCTACTGGGACAACTGGGTCCGCCGCACTCAGCCGCTACGATGATTCCCCCGAATGGGCTTCATAAGCCTGCGTCCCGACCGGAGACTCGAGGAATACGCGGGATGTCGCGTGAAAGGGTCGCCGGCACACGGCGAAGAAGCTCCAAGCCCGCTCGATGCCTTCTTGGGTCACCGTGAAATCTTCCGTCGTCAAGCCCTGCCCCCGCAGGTGGCGCTTCCATAGCCAGACCCGCATCGCCTTCTGAGCCGCCAAGTACAGCCGTAAGTAGGCCGACCGGGACAGACGCCGCCGGAGCTGGAGGCCCCCCAACCGGACGATCCATCGGATGACCCGCTCCCGCTTCTGCCGGTAGGCGACGGCCCGGGGCGTTTTCCCGACCATTCCCCAAAGCTCGACGTCCTCGAAGAAAGCCCTGAGGGCCGTCCGGAGCTCTGCAGCATTGAATTCCTTGTAATGCCAGGGGTCCAGAGATATCGGCGTCTGTCGGTTTAGGGCCTCTAAGATGGCCACCCCGTTGGGGTGCGTCACGCGCGCCAACTCCCGTAAGTAGGCCTCGTAGTCCTCGACGTGCTCGATGACGGCGAAGGACACGACGAGGTCCATCGAACCCGTCGCAAAGCCCAGCCGGCATAAATCCATACTGGCAAAGACCAGGTTGGGCCGGGTGTACCGCCGACGGGCGGCCTGGACACACGCCGCGTCCAGGTCGACGCCGACGACCCAGCGGGCGACCCCGGCCAAATAGTCCGCCCCGTAACCCTCTCCGCAACCGGCGTCCAGGACTCGCCGGCCGACGGCATAAGGGCGAGCCAATACGTATGCGAAAAAACCCTGCATGAAGCGGGGTTGCATGTAGTCCACGTCCGGGAGGTCCCGTTCCGCCGTGTAGTCCAGCTATCGCGTCATATTCCCCTTCACTCCATTCCCGCCAGCTCGATTCTTGGAGTCGGTCCCGCCGGCCGGGTCGGAGGCATTGTAGTCCGGATAGAGACCGTCGGCTACTGCATCTTCCCCCGACGACCCGGACGCTTCAACGCCGTTAGGCCGGACCGCCAGTCTTGGGCGCGTCCGGGAGACGAGACGAGATACCATGCTTGAAATACGCGGGCCAGCGTGTCGCCGACCATCCGGTGCGCCCGGGCGTTGGGATGGGAATCATACCCGGGATGGACTTGGAGGCTGTCTAAGGCCTGGCCAAAGAAAGTCGTCCGCCAGAGGTCCACGACGGCAAAGCCCCGCCGCCGTGCTTCTTGCGCCACCCAGGCGTGGATGTCGGCAAAGGGATACGTCTTGTCCAGGGGATAGTCGAAGA
>JAUQPV010000161.1 GCA_030550225.1 Acidobacteriota bacterium
CCAGCAGGCCCAAGCTCCGCACGCTGACGACGCTGTCTTGACGGATGCGGTCCTGGTAACGGGCATTGATCCAATAGTAGACCCGGATGCCGGGCCCCTCCGGGTTAAAGTCGATCCGCCGGACGGAGCCGACCTCGACGCCGTCGATCATGACGATGGAACCGACGTAGAGGCCGGATGCCTCCGGGAGGTCCGTGTAGTACGTCGCCTTGGGGGCCCAGAACCCACCACTCTGACCCCCGACGGCGATGATCCCGAGCATCAGCAGAAACATCGCCAGGGCGATACTCAAACCGACCAGGACGTCCCGCCATCCCAGATGTCGGCGGACCTGCATCGTCGCACCTCGAATCGCGAGTAGCGAACGGCGAATAGCGAACAGGACCCTATCTCCCTACCGCATGGCCCCTCACCCTGTCCCTCTCCCTCGGGGGCGAGAGGACCGGCCGCCGAACGCCTCTCCATTCGCTTTGGGCAGATGGGCAGGTCGAGAGGATAGAGTCCCATTCGCGATTCGCCGTTCGCCGTCGCTTCTCTACGGGTTCTCCCCAACGGCCTCATTGCCTTATTGCCTCTTCCATGACCCGGGCGCCCAGGAAGGCCTGAACGTAAGGATGAGGACTGGCCCGCATATCTGGGGCGCTCCCATAAAATACCATGCGCCCCGCATATAACAGCATAAACTGCACGTCCCCGGCCGTCTCGTCCGGCGTCCGCTCGACCAGGACCCACTCTCCGTCTGAGCGGACCCACTGGGTCTCGGCGATGCGAAAGGCGTCGTCCATCTGATGCGTGACGACCACCGACGTCACGCCCCGAACGTCCCGAAGCTTGACGATGAGGGCGATGATCGTCCGGGCCGTGATGGGGTCCAGGCCGGCTGTCGGCTCGTCGTACAGCATGATCGAAGGCTCGGTCACCAGGGCCCGGGCGATCCCCGCCCGGCGGCGCATCCCCCCACTCAGCTCGGCCGGGAGCTTGTGCTCGTGCCCCTGCAGACCGACCCACTGGAGGACTTCCCGGGCCTTCTCCCGGGCTTGCCGGAAGGGGAGCCGAAGCCGCTCGACCAAAGGAAACAGGACGTTCTCCTCGAGGGTCAGGGAATCAAACAAAGCGCCCTCCTGAAATACTAAGCCGATGTGTCGCCGAAGCTCGATCAGGTCCCGCTCCTTCATCCGGGAGACCTCAAAGTCGCCGACCCATACCGACCCCCGGATCGGCCGGATCAGACCCAGGGCCAAGCGGAGGATCGTACTCTTGCCGGCCCCGCTGGCCCCCAGAATGATCAGTGTCTTCCGGGGCCAGACTTCAAAAGAGATGTCCTGTAGGATCGGCTCCCCGGGGTCGACCCAAAAGTCGACCCCGTCAAACCGCAGGGCCGCACATCGGGCTTCCTCATAACAACGTCGGAATCGCTCGTGGATCTCCCGGACGTGATTCAGTAGCCACGTTCCCGGCCACCGCATAGCCCACCACCGGCAGGAATTGCGACCTGAAGATTGCGAATTGCGGATTGCGAATTGAAGATTGGGGATTGGGGATATCGAATCAGCCTTTTCACGAACTCAATCGCCCTTTCGATCCCCAATCCGCAATTCGAAATTCGCAATCCGCCATCCTCAAAAGTGGCCCGTCATCATGATGATCGTGATAAAGACCTCGTTGAAAAAGTAGTCGGCGACCAAGATGGCGATGGACGTGACGACGACCGTCGAGGTCGTCGAGCGACCGACGCCCTGGGAGCCACCCTCTGTCGTAAGGCCCTGGTAACAGCCGATCCAGGCGATCAGCGTCCCAAAGAGAAAGGGCTTCAGGAACCCCAGGATGACGTCGTCGGTGAATAAGACCCAGGAGGCCGTCGCCCAATAGTAAGACGGCCGGACCTGGTACTTGATGTCGGCGACCATCGCCCCGCCCCACAGGCCGACCCAGGCCGACAGGATCGTTAACGTGGGAGCCATCCCCAAGAGGGCCAGCCACCGGGGGACGACCAGCTTGCGGACGGGGTCGACGCCCATCGCCCGCAGGGCACTGACCTGCTCGGTCACGGCCATCGCCCCCAACTCCGAGGCAATTCCGGCCCCGACCCGACCGGCCAGCATCAAGGCCGTCAGGACGGGCCCCAGCTCCCGGACCATCGAGAGAGAGACGATGCGGGCCAAGTAGTACTTGCCGCCAAACTGGGCCAGCGTATAGCCGCTCTGAAGCGACAGGACCATCCCCGTGAAGAGGCCCGTCAAGAGGATGACCGGGAGCGAGCCGATCCCCAGGGTGTACATATAGTACAAACTGTCTTTCACGTAGATCGGCGGCGTGACCGTACACCAGCTCACGTGGAGGACGAACTGGGCGAAGGACTGCACGTGATACAACCACCGCTTCATCCGATCGGTGGCCCAGACGGCGACCGTCATGGCGACCCTCCCCCAGACCCGGCCGACGCCGGCGTCCACGGCTCGATGACGACAAATACGCCCAGGTACCGCCGGTCCCGGTGGCCAGGCTCTTCAAAAGCCGGGACGAAGCCCGACGCGGCCGATATCTCCACGGGCCACATCCAGACGTTTCGTACCCGATAGCCCCGCGGGGTCGCGAGCTCGAGCGTCCGATGCTCCCGACTGTGCAGGCGAAGCTGGAACCAGGCCGACCCGAATCGGACCCGGACCCGGTGGTCTGGGACGGGTCCGTTCTGTAAGTGAATCCGAACGCCCGCAAAGGGCTGATGCCGCTTGAGGACCATCCGAAGCGTCTGGCCGCCCCGGACCCAAAAGCCCGGACCCTCCCGGGGATAGAAGGCATCATTCAGAAAAAACGCAAAGTAGTCCGGCCGGCCCGGGTCCGGAAACGGCACATTGAATCCATGGGGATACGTGTTTGAGGGTAGATTCTCCAGCTGGGTGTACTCCAAGGGGAGCCACGCATGGACCGGACCGGTCGCATACCGCCACGGGGACCGGGCCGTCAAGAAGGGGGCCATGACGATCGGCAGGCTGAAGACAGCCGCCACGGCCGCCGTGAGGCCCAGCGTCCGACCCCGCGGCGGCGCCGTCACCATGAAGAACGTCCAGGGGTACACGCACAGAAAGTACCGATTGGCGATCGTCCCGCCCCCGCCGAGGTAGTTGTGGGGCTGGGACACGATGAAGGCCCCCACCATCAGGGCAAAGCCCACCAGTAGCCAGACCGAGCGGGCCTGAAGCCGCCGGAAGGCCATCCCTAAACCGACCAGGGCCGGCGTGAAGTACCATGTGACGCCCGCATAGCGACCCACGAAGTAGTAGAAGACGTCCTGAACGACCGTCCGAACGTCAATGTAGTGCTCTTGCTCATACGTGATGTCAGCCGAGTGATAGATGCCGAGCCGCTCGAAGGTCAAGGACGGGGTCTCCAGGGGGAAATACCCATAAAAGGTCTTTCGAAGTCCGCCCATGTAGTTCCAGTCCCCGACGTTCCACCAGTACAGACTAAACAGAGACAGGGCGACAAGGCCGCCCCCGACGACCCACCGAATCCAACGGCCCCACCGACGACGTACAAGCAAGGTCCCCGTGGCGACGATGAAGAGGACGCCGATGACGGGCTTTGAAAACGTGCCCATCCCGGCGACGGTCGCCCCGACCAGGTCCCACCACCGGGGCGGCCCGTTGGCCGACCGAAGGTCTGGATACCAAAGGAAGAACAAGGCGATGAAGACGGTCGCAAAGTTGAACACCTCCGGGGTCAGCCACACGGCGTACGCCGGGACAACCGAGAGGCCGATAAAGGCCAAGGACCAAAGGAGGGCCTGCCCAGGAGGCCATCCCAAGGCATGTCCCCATCGGAATCCCAAGATCCAGACGACCCATAACAATACTACGTTTACGAAGACGAAACTGTTCACCCCCAGGAGGCGGAAAAAGGGCGCGACCCACAGGGGATAGATAAACGACTTGGCATAAAAGAGGTCGCCGTCTCGACCGGTTCGCAGGAACAGGCCCTGGGGCCCATCGGGAAAGTCTCGGTACACCCGGTACAGGTCCGCCCGGGTATAACGCAGGTCGCCGTCTAAGGCTAGACTCTGAGCGATCATGTAGTAGGTCGCTTCGTCGCCCTGGAAGCTCTGCAGGCGGAGCGAAAGGAACGGGGCCCCGATACAGGCCAGCCCCCCGACCAGACCGGCGAGCCAGAGGATACGTACGGCTTGCACGTACGTCATAGACCCGGACCTCCCTTCGACCGCTCAGGAACTCAGCAGTGCGGACAGGCGGGACCCGGAACCTTATCTTGTATCCTGCATCCTGCATCCCGTATCTTGAACAGGTATCCCACGGACGGGAGACGCAACTTTGACGACCCTCGCACTGTGGCATTACGTTCGGTCTCAGTGGCACCGTCTCTCGATCGGCTTCGGCGCCCTCCTGGCATCGGTCGTCCTGCAGATGCAGATCCCCCTTCTCCTACGGGAGGGCGTCGACCGACTGACTCAGCGGGCCCCCCTGACGACGGTCCTCCACGTGGCCTGGGCCGTGCTGGGCCTCATGCTCTTGCAAGGCCTCGGCCGCTTCTTCTCCCGCCTTCTGATCGTGACGGCCTCCCGCCACATGGAGTATCAAATCCGCCAGGACCTGTGGGCTCGCCTGCTGGTCCAGCCCCCGGCCTTCTTCGACCGCTTTTACACCGGCGACCTGATGGCCCACCTGACGAACGACCTGAATGCCCTCCGGATGGCCATCGGACCCGCCTTCATGTATGCCGCCATGTCGGCCTTTTCCATCGTGTGGGCCATCACGTGGATGGCGGTGACCCATCCCCGACTCACGCTGGCGATGCTCCTCCCCGCCGTCGGCATCCTGCTGATCATGGTATGGGGCTCGCATCAGATCAAGATCCGCTTCGAGAAGGTCCAAGACACCTTCGGGCGGCTCTCGACGACGGCCCAAGAGATCATCGCCGGGATGCGGGAAGTGAAGGCCTACGACATGGAAGACCTCCAAGGTGAACGTTTCGACGCCGTCGCCGACCAGTACGTCCACGACCAGACTCGGCTCGCCCAGGTCCAGAACCTGATGCGGCCGGTCATCACCGTCCTGATGGGGACAGCCTTCCTGGTCTTACTGGGCTACGGGGGGTGGCTGATCGCCCGGGGTCGGATGAGCATCGGCACGTTTGTCGCCTTTCAGGCGTATCTGGGGATGCTGGCCTGGCCGCTGATCTCGGTCGGCTGGATCCTCAGCCTGTGGCAACGGGGTCGGGCCTCATGGCGGCGGATCCAACGGCTGGTCCGAGATTTTCACAACCAGTCAGCTATTACTCTAATAGACTTGAACCAATCCATGAATGATGTCGTCGCGCCGACCTTCCGGGGACGGTTGACCCTCCGGGCGGTGGTCTTCGGCTATCGGCCCGACCGGCCCGTCTTGCGGGGCCTCGACATGACGGTCGAACCCGGGACGTGGGTCGCCGTCGTGGGTCCCTCGGCCAGCGGCAAGTCGACCCTCCTGCGGGTCGTCGCCGGTCTGTATCCCCCGACCCAGGGGGACGTCCTGTGGGACGACCGGCCGGTCCAAGCCTGGCCCGTCGAGGCCCTCCGGACGTCCGTCCTGATGGTGTTTCAAGAGCCGGTCCTGTTCTCCCGGACCATCCGAGAGAATCTGCTCCTGGGTTGGTCGGAGCCCCCGCCAGACGAAACCCTCTGGGAAGTCTTGCGGTGGGTCGGCCTCGCCGATGAGGTCCGGGCCCTCCCGGCCGGGTTAGACACCCTGATCGGCGAACGGGGCGTGACCCTGTCCGGAGGCCAGCGCCAGCGCTTGGCTCTCGCTCGAGCCTGGCTCCGTCGACCCCGGGTCCTCTTGCTGGACGACCCCTTCTCGCAGGTCGACCTGGAGACAGAGGCCCGTATCTGGCAAGCGCTCCGCCAGCACCTGGAGGGCTCGACGACCGTCTTGCTGGTCACCCAGCGGCCCCGCCCGATCCTGGACAGCGACGTCGTATACGTCCTCCACGAGGGCCAGTGGCAGGCTTACGGCCCGCCCCGGGAGGTCTTGCAGACCTCCGAGTGGTTCCGTACGTGGCTCCGACTCCAGCAACGTTCGGACGGACCCTCGGCCCAGGAGCAGACCCGATGAGAACGACGGCAGGCATGTCGGTTCGAGCGTTCCTCCGACGGGTGTGGCCCTACGTCCGGCCCTACCGCTACCGATTCTTGGGTGGCCTCGTCT
>JAUQPV010000162.1 GCA_030550225.1 Acidobacteriota bacterium
CGCATCGTCACGCCGGGGACGTTCCTCGGGGACGAGGGTCCTGAGGCCGCCTACTTAGCCGGTCTAGTCCTCCATCGGGATCGGCTGGGCGTGGCCTTCCTGAACGTCGCCGACGGCGAGGTCGTCACGTGCGAAATCCCCGTGGCGGAGGCCGCCGACCGGCTGGCGGACCTCTGGTCCCGGTTCCCCGTCTCAGAGGTCCTCTACCCCGAGGGATGGCCGCCGGAACGGTGCCACCGCTGGCAAGGCTCGAACGGTCCGTCGGTCCCCTGGACGCCGGTCCCGGACTGGGTGACCGACCCGGCCTACGCTCGGGAGTTGTGTCGACGGGTCTTCCGGGTTGAGTCCCTGCAGGCCTTTGACCTGGAAGACCGACCGGTCGCCTGTGCGGCCGTCGGGACGGTCCTTCACTACCTGGAAGAGACCCAGCGGGTCCCGGCCCTTCATGTTCGGACGGTCCGTCATCTGTCGGTCGAGCGGGCCCTGGTCCTGGATGCGGCGACGGTCCGAAACCTGGAGCTCGTCCGGAACCTGGCCGACGGTACGACGCATGGCACGTTGTTCGGCGTCCTGAATCACACGCAGACGCCGATGGGCCAGCGCCTCCTGATGGACTGGATCCTCCAGCCCCTGCAAGACCGGGTAGCCATCGAGCGGCGGTTGGACGCCGTCGAGGCTCTGGTCGGGCGGCCGGCCGACTTGGAGGAACTCCGCCGGCGCCTGCGGCCGATCCCAGATTTATCCCGTATCGTGGCCCGCATTGGCGTCGGCACGGCCACGCCTCGGGACCTCGCTCGGCTTCGGGAGGGCCTGGCTCAGCTTCCGGCCGTCTGGCAGTGCTTGCAGGCCTGGCCGCCCCGGGGTCTCCTGGAGGAGCTGATCGAACCGCCCGGCGATGAAGTCCAAGCCCTGGCCGACGAGCTCCGCCGGGCCTTGATCGATGACCCGCCCCCGCATACGAAGGACGGCGGCTTCATCCGGGATGGTTACGACCCCGAGCTGGACCGCTATCGGTCCGTCGCCCGAGACAGTCGCCGGGTCCTGCTGGACTTTGAGCGCCGCGAACGTCAGCGGACGGGGATTCCGAACCTGCGGGTCGGCTACAACCGGGTGTTTGGCTACTACATCGAGGTCACCCGATCCTACCTGGGGCGGGTCCCGGCCGACTACGAACGCCGTCAGACGCTGACCCAGGCCGAGCGCTTTACGACGCCCGAGCTTCGTCAGTTGGAGGAACAAATCCTCACGGCCGAGGAACGGGCCTTGACCCTCGAGCAGGACCTATTTCAACGGCTCCTGGAGCG
Organism: Acidobacteriota bacterium; assembly: GCA_030550225.1. Lineage (GTDB taxonomy): Bacteria > Acidobacteriota > HRBIN11 > HRBIN11 > HRBIN11 > HRBIN11. Next base: position 1,305 of record JAUQPV010000162.1, read on the forward strand.
GGCCCGGGCCTGTATTCCGGCCCTCCAGCGGGTCACCGAGCGGGTCGCCCGCCTGGACGTCCTGGCCAATCTGGCCTACGTGGCCTTGCGGCATCAGTACGTGCGGCCTCACATCCACGAAGGGACGACCCTCGAGATCCGGGGCGGTCGGCACCCCGTCCTGGAAACTCTCCTGACGGACCGGACCTTCGTCCCTAACGACACGCGTTTGGACCCGACCGACCAGCAGATCATCGTCCTGACGGGTCCCAACATGGGCGGGAAGTCGACCTATCTCCGGCAGGTCGCCCTGATCTGTCTGATGGCCCAGATGGGGAGCTTCGTCCCGGCCGAGTCAGCGTCCATCGGGCTGGTCGACCGTATCTTCACCCGCGTGGGGGCGACGGACCATCTCAGCCGGGGCCAGTCGACCTTCATGGTCGAAATGATCGAGACGGCGTACATCGTGCGGAACGCGACGCCCCGGAGCCTCATCCTTTTGGACGAAATCGGACGGGGGACCAGTACGTTCGACGGGATGGCCATCGCTTGGGCCGTCCTGGAGTATCTCCATGAGCGTTGGCCATCCGGGCCTCGGACCCTCTTCGCGACCCACTTCCACGAGTTGGTCCATCTGGCCGACCTGTATCCCCGGGTCCGGAACTACGCCGTCGCCGTCCATGAAGACGCCGCAGGGATCACGTTCCTGTACCGTATCGTCCCGGGTCCCAGCGATAAGAGCTACGGCGTTCACGTGGCCCGTCGGGCCGGTCTGCCTGACGAGGTCGTCCGCCGGGCCCAGCAAATCCTGGGCGAGCTGGAAGGCCTGGAGAAAAGCCTCGAGGCGGCCATCGGGCGGGTCTCATCCCCGGAGAGTAACGCCGAGCGGGCGGGTCCGCTGCCGGCCATCAAGCGGCAAGAGATCGTCCGCCGCCACTGGCCGACCCTCGTCCAGCCGACCCTCCTGGCCATGGACGCCCGATACGCCGCCCTGGAAAAACTGGCCGAGGAACTCCTTCAAACGGACCTCGACGCCCTTAGTCCCCGCCAGGCCTGGGAATTCCTGGAGCGGTGGCAGAAGCGGCTCCGGAAGCCTCGGTGATGTCCGGTGTTGGGTGCTGGGTGTCGGGTAGAAGACCCTAACCAACACCGAATCACCTGACATCCTATCTCCATACGGCCTTCCCACGGCCTATCGGCCGAATCGCTCCGTTGCCCTACTGCCTTACTGCCTCATTGCCTTTATAATTAGAAGGGGAGTCACCGATGACCACGTACCTGGTCGGATGGGACCGTTCGCCCAGCGCCGAAAAGGCACTGCTCTTCACCGTCGAGACGGCTCGCCGGACGGGAGGTCGGCTCGTCCTGTGGTATGCCGTCGACGTGCCCAAGACTTACCGCCTCCTGACCAGCTACGGCGGTGCCATGGACCCGTCCATCCATCAGGAGATGAGCCGCTGGCTCGATCAGGTCAAGGCCCATGCCGAGGGCGTCCTTCGGTCTCGGGCGCACACGATCGAGGTCCCGAATCTGTCCGTGACCGTCGAGGTATGGACAGGGGACCTCTACGAAGGCCTCATGGACGCCGTCCAACGGTATGACGCCGATTGGATCGTCTTAGGTCGAGGCCAGGACCCCCATCGCTTGGGAAGCTTTGCCCTGAAGGTCCTGCGCTCGACTTTACGGCCGGTGGCGGTCGTCCCGGAGACTTACGAACCGGTCGGCCTGCGCGTCATCGTCGTCCCCGTCGACTGGACGATCCGAAAGAGCGCTGCCCTCCCCCTGGCCCTCGATCTGGCGACCTGTCACAATGCAGAGGTCCATCTCGTACATGTGATCGAGACTTACTTGCCGGACATACCGGCTGTCATGGAGGCCGCCGTCGAACAGATGGTCCGGGACTCGTTGGACGAATGGTACCGCCAACAGGCCATCGCGACGGACCGGACGGTCCATCAGGCCTTTCGCCGGGCGGCCGACGCCGGGACCGGCATCTTGCAGTATGCCACTGAAGTCCACGCCGATCTCATCGTCATGGACAGCCATGCCCGGGGTCCCCTCATGCACCTGATGTTGGGGAGCGTGGCCGAGAAGGTCCTCCAGCGGGCGACGGTCCCCGTCATCGTCACGAAGCCGGAGGGCGGGAGGGCCTGATTGGGGATTGCGGATTGCGGATTTGGAATGAAGCGATAAGGGATGCGGGTCGGGACGAGCCTGGAGATCCCAGCCCCAAGATCCGGCACTGAACACTCCATCGCCGGACGGCCCTATTGCCGTACTGCCTTATTGCCTGACTGCCCTGTATCTACTATAGGTGCACGATGTTGGGACATCGACGAAAATGCCTTAGCGTCCGGGGAATCGGGATGGTCTTGGGCTTCCTGGGTCTGATCGGGACCGGGTGGGCGGCCGAAGTCACCCTCCAGCCCCCGCCGGGGAGCCCGGAATGGCTGAGGCAACAAAATGAGCTGGCGATTCGGGCCGCTCGGCAGGCCTATTGGCCGGAGGCTGTATACCGGTGGTCTAAAATCCTACGCTTCAAACCGGATTGGGCGGCCATTTGGAATAACCTGGCCGTGGCGATGGAAGCGATGGGCCAGTGGGACAAGGCGATGGCCTATTACCGGAAGGCGATGGAATTGGAGCCGGACAATACGGCCTACCGGGCGAATTACATCCGATTTCGGGAGATCCAGCAGAAGTACCGCAAGGGGGCGCCCCCGGAGTCTTCAGAGACCCGAAATCCCGGGTCCCCGCCGTTACCCTGAAGTCGAGGTACCTCTGGGGAGGACACATGGCCCAAACGCGAGGACACAGGCGTCGGCTTATCGAGCGCTGGACGGCAGGATGGGTCCTGGGCGTCGCCCTGCTGGGCTGGGCCGGCTGTGCTTCACCGGTCATCGAGATCCCCGTGCGAATTCCCACGCAGGCTCAGATTCCCTTAAACGATTATGACGCCATCGTCGTGGTCCCCTTCCTGACGTACCGGGACTTTCAGGGGGTCGAGGACGACTCCTCGATCGACTATGGGGAAGAAGTCCGGTCGATCATTCGAAACGAGCTCCAGAGTCATCTCTCCCAGGCCGTCCTGGCGCCCCGACGGGTCGCGGACCGGCCCTCCCAAGAGGACCGGCCGGACCCCAAGGCGTGGCAAGACCCGGCCGTGGCCGAGCGGTGGATTCAGGGCCACCTCCAGGGCGTGGCCGAGCTGGAGCATGTGACCCGGCCGGCCGTCGTGTTGGGTGTGGTGACCGTCCAGGGTATCCTCCGAGAAGGCGCCGTACCTCAGGAGGAATATCCGCCGCGGCCGACGCCGCCACCGACGACGCCCCCCGAGCCGTCATCCAGCCGTCGGGGCACAGAGGTCCGGCTCGGTATTCGCTTCTTCCTCTTTGACTGGGCCCATCGGAAGGTCCTGTACTCGGAAGCCGTCGAGGAGTCCTTACGGACATCGGTGAATCGGATGCACTTGGGCGTCTTCTATGCCTTGCTGGACCGGGTCTTGCCCAAGCTCCTGAGTAAGGTCGTCCCCGTTTACATTCAAACCGAACGCATTTTAGTCCAAGGCACGCCGGAAGGTCGGCCATGAAGCGATGGACGGTGTTTTGGTTAACGGTCGCCGGGGTCGCCCTCGGGGCCTGGCCCTTGGGCGCCCAAGTCTACATCCCCTACTATGGGAAGAATCAGGTCCACTACGACCACTTCCGGTGGAAGGTTTACAAGACGGAGCACTTCGACATTTACTTTTATCCCGAAGCCGCCTATGCCCTACCGACCGTGGCGGGGATCGCCGAGTCGGCCTACCAGAAAATCTACCGCATCCTCCAGACGGCCCCGCCCTTCCGGATCCCCTTGATTTACTATCGCAACCAAGCCGAGTACGAGCAGATCAACTACCTCCAGGACGTCACCGGGAGCCTGGGCGTGGCGGAACCCGTCTACAACCGGATGGCCTTTCCTATCGACATGCCGCCGGACCTCCTCCAAGACGTCATCACCCATGAGCTGGCGCATATCTTCGAGTTCGCCATCATGTTCGGCCAGCTGGGCGGCCGGGCCATCAACCTGCGGGTCAGCCCGCCGGCCTGGGTCTGGGAGGGCTTCGCCGACTATGCGACGGGCCGCCGGGACCCCTTTAACACGATGATCGTCCGGGACGCTGTCCTGACGGAGCGCCTCCCCTATGTGTCGGCCACGCGGGAGTTGGAGGTCCCGGCAGGAAGTGAGATCACGCTCCCCCAATACACCCTGGGGTCGTTCATCTGGGAGTTCATCCGGGACCGCTTCGGAGAGGCCGGTATCCGGCAGTTCTGGTTTCAGCTTCGCAAGATGGGCTTCCTCGGCGGGGCGGACCCCTTCCTGGCCGCCTTCGGTGTGACGGAACAGCGGTTCAACGAGCTGTTTGCTGACTACTTGCGGAACCGGTTCCGGGACTTCCTGGACCGAGAGCCGGCTTTTCAGTATCACCGGGTCTTCGAGCTTCCCTACCCGTACCGAAACATCATGACCTACGCCATCTCGCCGGACGGCCGCTATGTCGCCGTCGGGACGGTCAATATCTATGATTACGACCTGGACATCCTGATTTTGGACCGTCGGGGCCACGTCGTCCGGAACCTGACGCCGGGCTACACGACGGCCTTTCAGGACTTCCCGGCCGAGCTTCCGCCGGGTCGCTTCGACATGGCCCTTCGGAGCCTGACCTGGTCGCCGGACGGTCAGCGGGTCGCCTTTTTCGCTCGGACGGGGAAATACCAAAGCCTATTCGTGATGGACGTCCGCGGCCGGAAGCTTCAGGAGATTTACATTCCCCTGAACAAGACGGCGTCCCCGGCCTTCCATCCTGACGGCCGCCACCTCAGTTTTA
>JAUQPV010000163.1 GCA_030550225.1 Acidobacteriota bacterium
CAGCGCCCTATCGCCCCACCGGTCTTTCTTCCGGCGGAGGCAGGACGACGGGCGTCCCGTCTTCTCGAAACCACCAGTGGGGTGCTTCGACCCATAGGTCCTCGATGTTGTAATAAAACCGAGTATTCTCATCAAATACGTGAATGACCAAGTCGGTGTAGTCGAGGACGACCCATCGGGCCGTCTCGTAGCCCTCGACGTGGTGAAGTCGGAGTCGGGGTTCCAGGGTCTCCCGCAGGTGGTCGACGATGGCCTGCACGTGGGGTTGGACCTCCCCATGGCATATCATGATGTAATGAGCGTAGTCGCACAGCTGACGGACGTCGAGGACTAAGACCCGTTCAGCTTTCTTTTCCAGCGAGGCCTGAACGGCCATCCAACAGTATTCGGGAAGCGTCGTCTTCATCGAGGCGGAACCTCCTCTGCATCGGTGTTCGGTACTGGGTATAAAAGACCCCAGGCCCGGGACCCCAGACCTGTCGTGGAAGTTCGGTTCGCCTCGTCTCGAGACGAAACATCCCGATGACCGCGTTGAGTCTATAGCCTGTGGTCTCTTTTACCCAGCACTCGACACCCCATCATCTGAGCGCCTCTGAGACATACAGTCGGTAGCGCTGGATGTAGGCCGCTACGGCCGGTACGACCCACTGGGCAAAGGGGCGGCCCTGCCGGCAGGCGTCTCGGATCGCCGTCGCCTGAATGTCTACGGAGAGGTCCGGGATCAGGACGACCGCCGGCGGCGACGGCCACGGTTCCGGATGGCCGACATACAGGGGCACAGAAGGCAGATGCGTCGTATGATACGCCTGGACCTGCTCGACGGACACGGGCGGCCGGTGGAAGACGCAGACCGTGCACAGGTCCAAGTGGCGCGGGAACTCGTACCAGGTGTGGAAGGTCAGGTAGGCGTCGGCGCCCATCACGAAGACGACCTGGTCGGGCCGGGTCCTCCAGGCCTGGTGAAAGCGCCGGAGCGTCTCGACCGTGTAGGCTGGAGCAGGCCGGACCAGCTCGTCGTCCCAGACCATCGCCCACGGGCGGTCTTGCAAGGCCAGGGCCAGCATGGCGAAGCGGTGATGGGCGGGCGTCAAGTCCGTCGGGTCCCGATGCGGCGGCGTCCCCGAAGGGACAAAGAGAAACTTTTGAAGCGAAGGCCGGTGCCGATACCACCAGTCGGCCACGGCCAGGTGACCCCGATGCACCGGGTCAAAACGACCGCCGAAGAGGACCCAATCGCTCACCGTCTCGCCATGCCTCCTATCCCGATATAAAGGGCAAAGGGCAAGGGGGTATATGCCCTATGCCCTTACGACGAGGGCCATCTCCGCCGTCTGGTGCAGGGTCTCGGCGACCCAGTCCATCAAGGACTCCAGGCCCGCTCCCGTCCGGGCCGAGATGACGAAGAACGGCGTCTGGTCCTGAGCGGCGGCCGCCGCGAGGCGCTCGACCCGGTCGGGGACGGCGATGTCTTGCTTGGTCGCTACGACGGCCCGGGGCCGTTCCAGCAGAGCCGGGGTATAAGCCCTCATCTCTCGGAGAAGAGTCTGGTAGGCCTGGACCGGGTCGGGGGCCCATTCCGAACAGTCGACCAAGAGGAGGAGGAGCCGGGTCCGCTCGATATGCCGCAGGAACTGAAGGCCCAGACCCCGGCCCTGGGCGGCCCCCTCGATGATGCCCGGGATGTCGGCCATCACAAAGCGTCGGTAATGCTTCCAAAACACGACGCCCAGATGGGGAACGGTCGTCGTGAAGGGGTAGGGGGCGATCTTCGGCTTGGCTGAGGAGACGGCCGCGATCAGGGTCGACTTCCCGGCGTTGGGCAAACCGACCAGACCGACGTCGGCCAACAGCTTAAGCTCCAGGCGGAGACGCCGCTGTTCGCCGGGTTCGCCCGGCTCGGCGATGTAAGGCGCCTGGTGGGTCGGCGTCGCAAAGCGGGCGTTCCCGCGACCGCCCCGACCGCCCCGGGCCACGAGGACCGTCTGCCCCGGCTCGGACAGGTCGGCGATGACCCGGCCGGCCTCGTCATAGACGACCGTCCCGACGGGAACCCGCACGTAGAGATCCGACCCGTCGCGACCCGTCTGGTTTTTGCCCCGGCCGTGCTGGCCTCGGGGAGCTTCAAAGCGGCGTTGAAATGTGAAGGGATACAACGTGTTCAGGTGAGGGTCGGCGACCAGAAACACGTGGCCGCCCCGACCGCCATCGCCACCGTCGGGTCCTCCCTTCGGGACATACTTCTCCCGTCGGAACGACACACAGCCATCTCCACCGTCCCCGGCCTTGACCACGATTTCGACGACGTCGACAAACATTTTTCATGAAGCCACGGACTCGGCGGGCAGGACATGCACGAACCGACCCATCCGACCCTTCGTTTCGAACCGGACGAAGCCGTCGACCTTAGCAAACAGGGTCCAGTCCCGACCCACGCCGACATTCCGCCCCGGCTTGATCGGCGTCCCCCGTTGGCGGACCAGGACGGCGCCGGCTCGGACGAACTGGCCGTCAAAACGCTTGACACCCAGATACTTGGGATTGCTGTCCCGGCCGTTGCGGGAACTGCCTTGACCCTTCTTGTGCGCCATAGATGCCTCCACGTGCGAGGTCCCGAGTCCCAGGTATCAGGTCCCAGGGAGCCCGTGTCGAGTCCAGTGCGGAATGTTCGGTTCTTGGCTGGGACCCAGCACCTAATACCCGAGACCCTTATCCAGTGTCCCGGGGTTGGATGGCCTCTACGTAAACGACAGTCATCCACTGACGGTGACCCTGCTTCTTCTTGTACTGTTCCTTCCGACGCTTCTTGAACACGATGAGCTTCTTCGCCCGCTCGTGCCGTCGGACGGTCGCCCTCACGACGTAATTCAAAGGCTGGCCGACGGCGACCGCCGTGTGATCTTCCGTCCGGACCAGATAGACGTTCGTGAACTCCACGACCGTCCCAGGCGCTTGGTCGATCTTCTCCAAGCGGACCAAGCGCCCGGGTCGCATGATGTACTGCTTGCCCCCGTATTCCACGATAGCATACATCGGCACCTGCTCCTTGCCCTCCCAAAGTCGTCCGACGATTCGACCCCTCGGCTTGTCCGATTCGGCCTGACGCCCGGTCCCTATCGTCCGAGCAGGTCCTAATATTCTGGTCCGATTCGGGCCTCCGTGCAACCAGCCGTGTCCCTCTTATCGCAGACAAAACCGCGCGGGTCCTGGATCCTCGACCGATCCATTCACCAAAAATGAAACACTCCCCTCCGAACTGGTGAACTCCTGAAATTCCCGAACTGCCGGGCTCCCGAATTCCCGATATACCTGACCTACTCATTCACCCCAAATGGGACAGTTACCTCCTGACTCACCCTTGACAAGAGAAATTTTGGTGAATAAAATAGGGTTGCTGACTCAGGGAGAGACGCCTGACATGCTGAGGGAACTCCGCATTCGTCACTTTGGGACCTTTGAATACGCCGAATGGAACCTCCATCCGGCCTGGACGGTCCTGACGGGCGAGACGGGCGCCGGCAAGTCCCTCCTCATCGAGGCCCTCCAGTGCATCGCCGGCGAACGGGCCCAGGCCCGATGGTTCTCGCCCAAGTCGCCTTGGACCGAGGTCGAGGCCGTCTGGGAGGTCCCCCGCCATCCCCAACTCCGTCGGGTCCTCGAGGGCCTTGGTCTCACCGAAGAAGGGGACGACGCCACCCTGGTCGTCCGGCGTCGGATTTACACCGACGGTCGTCAACAGGTATGGCTCCAGGGCCGCCGCTCGACCCTGAAGAACCTGCAGGCGGTCATGCGGCTGTTCTTGGACATTTGTGACCAGTGGGGCATTGCCCGCATGCTCTCGAGCGACGTCCAACGGGCCTGGCTGGACACTTATGGTCAGCACGACGACCTCTTGAGGACGGTCCACCGCCTGGCTCGCCAGATCCGTCTGCACGCTAAGACCCTGCGGGCGGCCGAGGCGCCCGAGACGATCCGCCAACGCCTGACAGGGATGCGTCAGGAGTGGCAGGAGCTCATGGCCGCCGACTTAAAGCCGGGCGAAGATGAGGAACTGGAGCGTCAATTCCAACTCCTGAGCCGGTCCCTTCAAATCCAGGAGGCCGTCGAGGCACTGGTCCAGGACCTTCAGGAGGGGGACGCACCCTTGATTCAGCGGGTCCGTCACTGGCAGAAGACCCTCGAGGACCTGGCCCGGTGGGCGCCTGAGTTGGCGGGTTACGGTCCGACGTTGGACGAGTGGCGGGCGACGGCCCAGGCCCTTGTGTTCGACCTCGTACGGCTCCGGGACCGGGCCCAGTGGGACCCGACCGAGTGGCAACGGGTCGAGAGCCGGATCGGCTTCCTGGAACGTCTGAAGCGGAAGTATCGGATGGACTATGCGGGCCTCCTGGCTTACCGCGACCGACTGGCCCAGGAGATCGAACAGCTCGAGCGGCAACTCTCCCAAAAGGACGAACTCCGGGCTGAGGTCGAACGGCTCTACCAGGCGTATCGGGAGGCGGCCGCCGAGCTCCATCACCGCCGTGTCCGGGCGGCCCAGCGGCTTTCGGAGGTGGCGACCGAGCAGGTCCGTCGACTGGCCTTGCCGGATGCTGAAATCCGGGTCGAGGTCACCGAAGTCCCCCTCCCCGAGACGTGGTCGCCGGACGTGACGGTCCATGAATCGGGCGCCGACCGGGTCGTTTTCCAGTTCCGGTCTCATGGCGGGCTTCCCCTGCTCCCCCTCGTGCAGGTCGCCTCGGGCGGTGAGCTGGCCCGGGCCGTCCTGGCCTTGAAGACCGTCGTCGGGCGGACGGCCTGGCCCCGGACGGTCGTGTTCGACGAAGTCGAGATGGGCGTCGGCGGAGAAGCCCTCGAAGCCGTCGGTCAGATGCTCCGGGCCATCGCCGCCTTCGACCAAGTCGTTACGGTCACGCACTGGCCCCAGTTGGCCGCCATGGCCGATGATCACTGGCAGGTCCTGAAGGAGACCCGGGCGGGCGAGACCGTCCTGACCCTGCGGGCGCTGACACCGGCCGAGCGGGTCCAGGAGATCGTCCGGATGCTGGGCGGACAGGCCGTGGCGCCGACCGTCCGGGCTCATGCGGAAGCTCTGCTCGAGCGCTTCCGGAAGATTTCGTAATGGAGGCAGATGGGCAGTGGGCAATGGGCTGGTCGGCCAGTTGGGTAAGTAGGAGCAACCTAAAGGGTTGCCCGAAAGGATCGTCGGCCTCATCGGCCCGGGACTGCCGGTAACGGCACCTTCCCAAAGGGGGACCTCCTTTGGGCCGTCGGTCTCCGCATAAGGGGACGTCCAAGGGACAGTTCACGTTCAGATTCCCGACTTATTCCCTTAGGTCAGAGGCTTACCCCTACCTACCCATCTACCTACTGCCGACCTGCCCACTGCCGACCTGCCCATCTGCCCATGCTTGAAAAATCGTCTCCCTCATCCAGAGACTCGCAATCCCATCCTGCACCCCGTCCTTTCTCAAACCTGTGGCCTTTGCAAAACCGCGTGGAGCGGTCTACCTTAGGAGGGGTTTCGGTCGAGAGGTCTGAGATAGACGTGGGGCTTCATCGGGAAGGAGGCTTGCATGTCTCATCGGGCCTTTGAAGAGCGCATGCGGGAGCTTCGGGAGCGGCTCCTCTACATGGCCCGTCTGGTCCGGGAGATGGTCGAGGCCAGCGTCGAGGGCCTGCGCCAGCAGGACCCCCGCCGCCTGCGATGGGTCCTCCAGACGGAGGATACGGTCAATCAGTTGGAGATCGAGATCGACGAGCGGTGCGCCACGATCCTGGCCCTGCACCAGCCCGAGGCCCGGGACCTCCGGACGATCCTGATGATCCTGAAGATCAACAACGACCTGGAGCGGATCGGCGACCACGCCGTCAACATCGTCGGCCACGCCCAGGTCCTGATCGGCCAGCCGCCCGTCAAGCCCCTGGTCGACATCCCCCGGATGCAGGAGCTGGCCTGCCAGATGCTGGACATGGCCCTGGACGCCTTCATCTACGGCAAGGAGGACCAGGCCCGCCGGGTCTGCCAGATGGACGACCTGGTCGACCACCTCCGGGACCAGGTCATCCGGGAGCTGTTGACCTACATGATGCAGAACCCCCACGTCATCGACCAGGCCCT
>JAUQPV010000164.1 GCA_030550225.1 Acidobacteriota bacterium
GGCGGGGGGCCGCACGCTGGGGACCCTGAGTGAGGGTGGGCGGGAGGCGTCTATCCCGAGGTGGTGGAAGTCGAGTCCTGGCGGTGGCGGCGGGGGAGGGCCCGCGAAGGCAAGGGCCGGGGCCTCGGCGGCCGATGCGGGTCGGCCTCTCCGGAATCCTTATTCAACGGGCTCTTGAGAGGACTTCCGTAGGTCCCAATCCCATATCCTCTCAGACCTTCCGGGAGGGTATAGAAGACGCGGTCGGTCGACCATCCGCTGTTGTGGCCGCCTATGCGGGCGACGTCGAGCAGGTTCAGCGTCTCCTCCAAGCCGGCGCCGACGTGGATGCCCGGACGGGCGACGGCAAAACGCCCCTGATGATCGCCGCCATCGTAGGGTGGGCCGACGTCGTAGAAGTCCTCGTCCAGGCCGGGGCTGACGTCCATGCCCGGGACACCTACGGCTACTCGGTCCTGGAATGGGCGACCTAACGAGGCTACGGGACGTCGTCGCCCGTCTCCGAGCAGTCGGGGCCCGCGAATAAGTTCGACGCCGGGTCTGGGATGCTCGGGATGCTTAGCGATCCAACATGACTGGCGGCGCCGGGACAGGGGGACGCCGGCATGACGGCCGGTATTCCGAGGGTCGATGTTCTTCAACTCACTTCATCCCTTGGTTACTCCGTCACTCCGTTACTCGTCCCTTCATCGAGAGGGGGAGGCGGGGTCTTGGGTCCCCATGACTTCCGATAATGGATCTTATGTTAATATGACCACCCGTCCGCGAGAATCCAGACGGATTCGGCCTTCCCGACCCCCGGGGAGGACAGTTCTTCAAGCTTCGGCAAATAGGCAGTTGGGCAGATAGACCCCTTCGCTCATGGCTCATAGCGGATGGCTCATCGTCCTACGAGCTATGACCCATGAGCCATGAGCTTATCTCACTGGGACCCGGGACCTTTTCCCGAACCGGATGGCAGCGGGTCTGGGGTCCATAATCTTTCATACCCAAGCACCGAACACCCAGCACCCAACACCGAGTTACACCGTCAGCCGACCCGGCACCTGCCAGGCGCCCCCAAAGTGGTAAACCGCCATATCGTGTAGAAAGCTCAGCCACGTCTCGATCCGCCCCTCAACCCACGTCGGATCGACCCACGCCGCCATCCGCTCCAGCGTGCCGATGACGTCCACGTTGACGATCAAGGACCGCAGACCCAGCCGGAGCCAGTATAGGTCGCGCAGGATCATCAGGCCGTGCAAAACGACTTGCTGGACCCACCATCGGTTCCATACCCAGCCGTCGGCCGTGTAAATTCCGCCCGTGATTTGAAAGATCTCTTGGGCTAAGCCCGTCAGCGGTCGCAGGTCCATCTCCATGTACCGCCACCAAGCCTCCTGCGGCTGGGGAAGCCACTGCTGGAACCAGTCCAGGACGGCCCGTCGGAGTCGCTTGTGAAACTCCCAGAAGCTCCGGGGTTGGAGGACCCAACCGGGTCGACCCTGACTCCACCGGATCACCCACCGAGCCTCCGCCTCGGTCCATTCGCCCTGCCGCATGAGGTGACTCAACAGGACGTCCTCCCGGACCGGTCCAAAGCGCAGGATTTGAGCCCGGGAGCGGATGGTCGGGAGGATTCGGTAGACTTGGGACGTGATGAGGATGGTGATCGTGTCTTCCGGCGGTTCTTCGAGGGTCTTCAGCATCGCGTTGGCCGCTTCCTGGCGCATCCGCTCGGCGTCGTCCCATAGGAAGAACTTGACGTCTCCATGCCAAGGTTTTAGGGCGACCTGATGCTGGAATCGCCAGACGTCCTCGATGCTGTGGTTCTGACCGGGCTCGACCGTAAACACGAGGACGTCCGGGTGTTGGCCCTGGTCGATCAGGCGACAGGCCCGACACGTACCACATCCCAGGAAAGTGCCCTGTTCACAGAGGTATCCTTGGGCGAAACGCAGGGCCAGCGTTTTTTTCCCGACGGCCGGGGGGCCGGCCCACAGCATGGTACCGCCCCGCCAGCGTTGACGGTGATAAGTCTGGAGACGCCGGAGGACCGACTCGTGACCCAGGATGGGTGGCCGGGCGTCACCCGGCGGGCCCGGCGTCGGTGCCGGGGGTGTCAGTCCGGCCGGTGGATTTTTGCGCTTGTCTCGGGGCATCCGATGTCATCCCCGCCAAGAGCTCTGGGGTGCAAGATACAAGAGCGGGATGCGGGATGCAAGACCATACGGGCTACAGGATACGAGATGTGGGCGACCGGGGGTCTGGGGGTTCCGTCCCGGCCCCCTACTTCCGATAACAGAGCCCTTCGGCTCGTGAAAACCCGCATGGATTCGGCTTTTCCGAAGCAAAGGGCAATTCGGCCATTCGGGAAGGCCGTTTGGCGGCCGACGTGGAAGGCAAGGGGGCATGGAGCGTTCTAAGTCCCCACGTCTCCCGGAAGTTTTCCTGACTCTTCGTCTTCTCCTGTCGTCGAACGCCGGCTCCGGCCTCAAGGACTCATCCCCTCCCCTGCCGGCCCCCAATGCCCGAGTTCCCGACCGGCCCATCGGCCTTATTGCTGACCTGCTTATCTGCCCTTTGCCTGAAAAATCGCCCTCTTTTCGCTGTTCGCCATTCGATGTTCAAGGTCTTGTCTTATCAGACCCGTCGCATCATACTTATAGGTGAATGGCTGGGTGGACTGGAACGTCGGGTGTGAGGTCCGGGGGAGTGAGTCGTTAGCTTTATGCCGAGCACCCACGACCCAGGACCTGACGCTGAAAGAGGTCGACCATGTTCCATTCTGTTTCCGTCTGGGAACTGTTGGTGATCTTTCTCATCCTGCTCCTGATCTTTGGGGCAGGTCGTTTGGCCGACATCGGGAAGGGCCTTGGGGAGGGCGTCGCCAACTTCATTAGGGGCCTGAAGTCGGCCAAACAGGAGATGGATCAGCCCGAACAGAAATCGAACTCCTCTTCCAAATGACCTCGATTCGCACTATCCCGCTTCTTATCGGGAACCGACCGATGGGGCGCAAACACCCCTATGCGACGAATCTGGTAGGAGTCGACCGCGAAGAGCGGGCCATCTTGCTGGACGAGCTGGACGGTTGGCTGGAGCGGGTTCGGCTCCTGAGTCACGAAGTACCGCTTCTGGTCGAAGGCCGTCATGACGAGCGGGCCCTTCGGCGTCTGGGCGTAGACGGCACCATTCTTCATCTCCACGTGGGCGGTGTTTCCATCTATGAACGGTGTCAGTGGTTAGATCGCCATTACGCCCAGGTTATCCTCTTGCTGGACTGGGACCGTCGGGGTCGCCAGCTCCGGCGGCGGGTCCTGCGCTTCCTGGAATCGGACTGGCGGACCTACGACTCCATCCGCCTCGAGCTGGAGCGCCTGATGAGTCCGTATATTCGGCACATCGAGGACCTGGCCCGGTTTTACGAGGACCTCTATATCACCGTATATTATGACCCGGTCCGTTGAGCCGACTCCGAGCAGTACCGCCCCCTACCCTTCCGAGGTCCTTACCCTACCCTCCCCCGTAGGGAGATGGGTCGGAGCCTTCCGGTGATTCCGCTTCATCCGTCTGTGGTGCACTACCCCATCGGCCTTCTGTCCGTGGCCCTACTCTTCTACGTGATGTACGCCTGGACAGGGCGGGAGGCACTCCACACAGCCGGGTGGTACTGCCATGGCCTGGGCTTGATCGGAGCCGTAGCGGCCATCGTATCCGGGGTCGCCGCCCGGTCGGACGTGACCGACCGGGTCGACGTCGTATGGCTGGACCGCCATCAGACGCTGGGTATCGGGACGGGTGTGTATTTTCTCCTCCTGTGGCTGATCTTTCTTCAGCGGCCGGTGTGGCTCCGACGTCGGGCCATCGTTATGGTCCTCAGCCTGGTCGGTTGGAGCCTCCTCTTGATCACGATGCGATCCGGCGAGGCCCTCGTTTGGCACTTCTTGATGACGAAGTAACGGATTGATGGGCCGTCGTCTTGGGCCGATGGGTGGTAGATGAGTGGATAAGCCGTAGGAGACAGGATGGACTTGTCAGAGAAGGGCGCTCGCTTCGACGGCCACGTCAGGGAAAACCTGAAGCTGGATTCGTTCCTCCCGATGATAGATCCTCTTTTGACGATATCCCGCCTCCCAGGGCATCGTGTAGACCTCGACCCACCCCTGCACCAGGTCGACGACCCAGGCCTCCGGGATGCCAGCCCGTCCATACACGGGCATCTTTACCTCTCGGTCGTAATCGGCTGAGGTTTCAGCCACTTCAACGACTAACCACACGTCCGGTGGGGTCGGATGACTGGTCCGATAAAAGTCCGACCGCGGCTTTAGAAGAGTGATATCCGGTTGGGGTTCTGTGTATTCGTCGATACGGACCGGGCTCTGGACTCGAATGATAGCCCGTCCTGCCAGGAGGCGGTGGAACAAGTGGCTGATCTGGTCGACTGTCCCGGCATGCTGACTTCCGATCGGCGGCATGTGGAAAATTTCCCCCTCGATGAGCTCCACGCGGCTGTCCTCCGTCCAGATCCCCGCCTCCTGCATCCGGTAGAATTCATCGACCGTGAAACGGTGATGCTCGACGACCGGCTTCATCGGACGGCTCCATCTTGCCCCGGTCGAATGGGTCCCGGCTTTATTGTACTTCACCAAGCCGGGCGGGGCTATGGCTTTGAACCCCTCCCACATCTCCGCTCAGTATCCCAGCCGCTTGTCGACGACGTTCTGGAGCGGCTCGCCCCGAAGGAACCGTTCCAGGTTGTCGGCGAACTGCCGAATGACGCGGTCCCAATGGCGGTCGGAGGCGACGCCGGCCACGTGGGGCGTGATGAACACGTTAGGAAGTGTCCACAGGGGGGATTCCGGCGGCAGGGGCTCCTGCTGAAACACGTCGAGGGCCGCCCCGGCGATCCGACGGGTCTGCAGGGCCTCGATGAGGTCGGGTTCACGGACGATGGCCCCGCGGGCCACGTTGATGAGGTAGGCCGTCGGTTTCATACGCTCGAACTTGGCCCGGTCCATCCAGCCGCGGGTCTCCTCGGTATGCGGCAGGGTAATGACGACGAAGTCGGCCTCCGGGAGCCACTCGACGGCGTCTGCCAGGGTACCGGTCCGCTCGGCGTAAGGACTCTCCCGGGTCGGGTGCCGCCGGGCCGCCCATACGCGCATGTCGAAAGCCTGGGCTCGGCGTCCGATGGCCTGACCCAAAGCCCCGTAGCCCAGGATCAGGACGATTCGGCCGGCCAGCTCCAAGAGGCCCTGTTCGGACCCGATGAGGTCCTCATTTCCCCAGTGCCGTCGGTACTGGAACTCCCAGCATCGGAGGAATTGCCTGTACAACAGGATCATCACGCCGAGGACGTGCTCGGCGATGACGGTCGCATGGAGGCCCCGGGCGTTCGTGACGACGACGGGACTTTCGATGAGTTCGGGGAACATCAGACGCCGGACGCCGGCGGCCGGGGCATGGATCCACCGAAGACGCCGGGCATAGGCCAGCCATTCGGGACGGAACTGCCAGCCCAGATACACGTCCGCCTCGGCGAGGGCTTCTGCCAGTTCCTCCTCCCGGCGGACGAGACGGAATCGGACGGACGGAAAGCGCCGTCGGAGCTCTTCCAAGCCCCAATCCGGGAAACACCAAAACGAAAAGGGGTGCTCCGTATAGATGGCGACCGTCAGGCCAGACATCCTTCAGCTTTCAGTGCACATCAGGGGTCCAGCGGGGATAACATCGAAGGGGATGGAGGGAAACGACCTGTCTTTCTTTCTTCGTGACGACGTGACGTCGTGATGGGGGAGACGAATAAGCCATCCAGGCCTGTCATCACGCCTTCACGAAGCTTGCCCCCATGGTGCCGAAGGCGGGACTCGAACCCGCACGGGCTTGCGCCCACCGCCCCCTCAAGACGGCGTGTCTTCCAATTCCACCACTTCGGCACCCCGACCCGTGGAATAGTCCATTCCACGGGTCTCGCTACCTATGTTAGGACAAGCCGGGAAGACCGTCAACTATCCCCCAGGTACTACGTAACTGTTCCAAAAATGGAACCGGCCGTCATGCCGGCGTCGTCCCCAGGAACAGTTCGGCAGTCGGCAGATGGGCAGGTCAGCAGGTGGGGTACCGTTCGC
>JAUQPV010000165.1 GCA_030550225.1 Acidobacteriota bacterium
CGCGTCGACCCCCAGGCCCGCATCGTCATGTGCAGTGCCCTGGGCCAGGAACCCCTGGTTATCGAGTCCATCGCCGCCGGCGCCCGGGACTTCATCGTCAAGCCCTTCGCCCCCGAGAAAGTCATCCGTGTATTAGACCAGGTCATGCAGGCCGCCCCGGCGGGACAGGTAACGTAAGACTTTAGTCCGGGGACTCGGCAATTCCGGGAATTCGGCAGTTCGAGAATTCGGGAGGGCCGTTCGGCGGCCGACGTAGAAGGGCAGGGGGTATGCATCGCTCCCGGAAGTTTTCTTGGCCCTTCGGCTTCTCCTGTCGCCGACCGCCGGCTCCAGCCTCAAGGACTCATCCACTGCCGGCCTCCAATGCCTGGGTTCCCGAACTGCCGAATTCCCGAATTCAGGGAAGCGATGCGCTTGGACTTCGAGAAATACTTCCGGATGTTCTTAGAGGAGACAGGCGAGTACGTGCGGGAGATGTACGAGGTGGTCGGACGGCTGGCCGAAGCGCCGACGCCAGAGGCGTGGTCTGAGCTCTTCCGGCGAGCGCATTCCATTAAGGGCATGGCGGCTTCCTTAGGTCTCGGGTCCGTCCAACAGTTGGCTCATGCGATGGAGGACTTTCTGACGTGGGTCCAACGTCAGCCGGACGCCCCGACACGGCTGGGGCCCCTGGTGGAGGGCTTGGAGTGCTTGGAGGGTCTCCTTCGGCGGCCGCCATCGGAGCTTCAGGCGCCGGACGCCGCCGTGCAGACCATCGTCGATCGACTGCGGGCTGTTCCGACGGGAGCTCCGGGCATCGGTTCGGTCGACGGGTCCGCCGGCACGTTGGCGACGCTGTCTGGACCGAGTCCGGACCTATCTGTTTCGACGGACGCGGCGACGGTCGACCGGGTCCGGTGGGAGGGTCATATCACCCTGGTAGAGGGGGTGCTCTTGCCGGCCGCCCGGTGGGCCGTCGTCCTGCGGGCCCTCCAGCGGCTGGGTTCGCTGGTCGAGACCCGACCGACGGCGGATGAAATCGCCCAGGGAAAGGTCGGCCGGCATCTGAGCTTCGTCATCGAGTCGGATGCCGAGGCGGCGGCCATCGAGGCGGCCCTGCGACAGATTCCGGACGTCGAGACGGTCGAGGTCCGACGCCGGGGGTCGGAGGTCTCTGCCGAGATGCCGTCATCCGACGTCCTGCCAGCGACGATCCGGGTTCGTCTTTCAGAGGTCGACCGGCTGTTCGACCTGGCGCGGGCCGTCTTCATGCAGGTCCAGCGCCTGCGGGGCTCGCTGTCCACCACTTCCTTAGAGGACGAGGCCCTCTTACGGGACAGCGAGGCCCTGGCCCGTCAGCTTTACTTGGGTCTTTTGGACCTGCGGATGCTCCCCCTGGAAGTCCTCATCGAGCCCCTCCGTCGGATGGCCGACGGCCTGGCCCGTCAGATGGGCAAGCGGGTCCGTCTGGTCACCCGGGGGGAGGACCTGACGCTCGACAAGGCTGTCCTCGAGCATCTGATGGACCCATTTATCCACATGATCCGCAATAGTGTCGATCACGGGATCGAGCCGCCGGCCGAGCGCCGGGCCAAGGGCAAGCCCGAGGAGGGATACATCAGTATCCATGCCCAACAGCGGGGCGAGTGGATGCAGGTCGTCGTCCTGGACGACGGCCGCGGGATGGACGTCGAGCGCATCGCCCAGACGGCCCTGGAACGGGGGATCGTCACGCCGGACCAGCTTCGTCGGATGAGTGTCGAGGAGGTCTGCATGCTGGTGACGATCCCGGGCTTTAGTACGGCTGAGGCCGTCACGGAAGTGTCGGGCCGAGGTGTCGGGATGGACGTCGTACGCCATCGGGTCGAGGCCCTGGGCGGGACGATCCGTATCGAGACTCGCCGGGACCGGGGCACCCGCATCACCCTGCGGATTCCGGCCCGGCTCTCGATCCTGGACACCCTCATCGTCGGCCATGGCCGGTACCGACTGGCCATCCCGATGGACCGGGTCCGTCGGGCCACGCCCTACCTTCGGGAGGCCATCCACTACCGCCAGGAGGTGCCCGTCTTGTACCAGGACGGCTTCATCGCGCCTCTCTTGTTCATGGACCAAGTCCTGGGTGAAGGGACGGGTCAGCCCCGGCATCAGTACTACATGTTGACGATTCAATACGAGAAGGGCCTCTACGTCCTGGCGGTCGCCGACATCCGGGGCGAGCACCGAAGCGTCGTGCAACGACTCGAGCCGCCCCTCAGCCGGGTTCCCCTCTTTTCGGGGATCACCGTGAGCCCGGCTCTGGAGGTCATCCCCCTCCTGGACGTCGAATTCATCGGTCAGCACTTAACCCCCCAGGTGACGTAACGGGTCGGGCAGGTGGGCAGTTTGGCAGACAGGAAGGGGGCACAGCGGTCATGGCTCATGGGCCCATGAGCTATGAGCTGATATAAGTCATCCGCTATGAGCCATGAGCGAAGGGGTCTATCGGCCGACCTGCCCATCTGCCTATTGGCCGACTTGTCGGAGACGATTGTCGGATGGCCGTCATGGACTTAGGGTATCGGTCAGACGTACTTCAGAGCCTCGTCCCCTTCTGGCTTCAGCAGTCCGTTGGGGCCCTGGCTCAGTTCGTCGGGTGGCCTCTACGGTGGCAGACGGATCGTACGTGGCATCAGCCCACGCCGCCGGGCTCGCTGGGATTCTCGGACCAAATCATCGTTTACATCCGGGGACACGAATCTGCCTTCCGCCTGTGGACCGTCGGATGGCCGGCGTCGACGGCCGTCCAGCTCCTCCGATGGCTCCGGACGCCGGACGATAGCCCCCCGACGCCGGGCCCTCTCTCCTCCATCCTGGACTGTCCGGCGCGGACCTCGGCCCTCTTGGAGGCCGGCAACGTCATGGCCGGGACGTTCTTCACGGCCGTGGCCGGCTACACGAACCAGGTCTTGATCCCGTCGCCCCCTGAGATCGTCGTCGGCGACTCGGCGACTTGTCAGGCCCATTTGCGCGACCTCGTCGCCGACGAGACGGGGACGTGGATCATCTTCCTCGGTCGGCTCGTCGGAGAGGGCCTGGAGCTTCCCCAATGGATGGCTGTATTTTGGAGGTAATGAGGCGATAAGGTAGTAGGGCAATAAGGCGGTTCGGTGTCAGGTGCTGGGTGTTGGGGATTCGGGGGCGTTTTCCCGTCCCTGGCCCCCGTCTTGGACCCCCCGGGAAACCCGACGCACCCTGGCCCCTGGCCCATCCGCCCATGCTGGAAGGACCGTCTTTCTCGAAGGGTCCGAAAAGCTGAATTCATCCGGTTTTTCATGGGCCGAACGACCATGTTACCTCAAAGGGTCAGCAACACCCCGTAAGTCCAAGGGGCTGGCCCAACACCCGATGCCTTACGGTCTTATTGCCCCACTGCCCCTTCCATAAGAGATGGCCGTCGGACATCACGTCGGCATCGGTCAGTTTGCCGTCGCCTGGGCGCCGGACTACTTGACGATCCTGGGCCTCGGCTCCTGCATCGGCCTGTTTGTGTGGTCGGACCGCTGGCGGGTCGGGGGCCTCGCCCACATCCTGTTACCCTCGGGGCCCTACGGGCAGGACCACATGCCCTGCCGGTATGCCGATACAGCCGTGGATGTCTTGCTGGAGGCGCTTCGACAAGCCGTCGGCTCGACCCCCGGTGCCCGTTGGCAAGCCAAGCTTATCGGCGGGGCGACGATGTTCCACCATATCACCCACCCCGTCCTGCGCTCGGTCAGTTCGCGCACGGCCGAAGCCGTCCGGGCGGGCCTCCGGCGATACCACGTCCGGGTCGTCGCCGAGGACCTGGGCGGATACCACGGACGTTCTATGTGGGCCTATCCGGTGACGGGTGCCGTCCGGGTCCGGACCCATCGGGCCGAGTACTGGCTGTAAGGGTTCGGGAATTCGGGAACTCGGGCATTGGGGGCCGGCGGGGGAGGGGATGAGTCCTTGAGGCCGGAGCCGGCGGTCGGCGACAGGAGAAGCCGAAGGGCCAAGAAAACTTCCGGGAGACGTGGAGACTTGGAAAGGCTCCATGCCCCCGGGCCTTCTACGTCGGCCGCCGAACGGCCCTCCCGAACTGCCGAATTGCCGGGTTTCACGCGTGGGCCAGGCCCCGGGTCGAGAGGTAGAGGTACAGGGCCGATAGCAGGCCGATGAGGACCAACGTCGGCGACAGGCGCTCCCACCGCCGGAGGAGCAGGACCAGGGCCAGGTACGACAGGATCCCGAAGCACAGCCCCGTGGCAATGCTGTACGTCAGGGGCATCAGGACGATCGTCAGAAACGCCGGAGCACCCTCGTCCCACCGGGTAAAGTCGATCTCCCGAATGTGCTGGATCATGTAAATCCCCACGACGACCAAGGCGACGGCTGTGGCGTAGGACGGGATGACGGCGATGAGGCCCGAAAAGAAGGGCGCCAGTAAGAAGAGCAAGCCCGTGAACAGAGCCGTCCAGCCGGTTCGGCCCCCGGCCGCCACGCCGGCCCCCGACTCGATGTAGGCCGTCACCGTCGAAGTCCCCAATACGGCCCCCGCCGTGGCTCCGACGGCGTCGGCCATCAGCATTCGACCCAAACGGGGGATTTCCCCGTCCCGGGCGAGGCCGGCCTGGTAGGCGATCCCCGTCAGCGTCCCGAGCCCGTCAAAGAGGGCGACATACATAAAAGCAAAGATGGGGAGCCAGTGAACAGGCTGAAGGGCGTCCCAGACGTTCATCTTCAAGAATACCGGCTCGATGGAAGGCGGCCGCGTGACCCAGGCCGCCGGCCGTTCGACCCAACCGGCCCCGATGGCGATGAACGTGATGGCCAGGATGACGATCAGGAGGCTTCCTCGCACCCGCAGGGCCTCCAGCGTAAAGGCCACGACGAGGCCGACCAGGGCCAAACCCAGTTCCTTCCGCAAAGGCCCGAACGTCACGAGCGTCGCCGAATGGTCGACGATGAGCTTCATGTGCTGGAGGCCGATGAATGCGATGAAGAGACCGATGCCGGCCGGGATCGCCAGCCGCAGGGACAGGGGGATCGCCCGCAGGATCGCCTCCCGGAGGCCGCCGACCGTGAGGCCGATGAACAAGACGCCGGCCAGGAATACGATCCCCAGGGCTGTCGTCCAGGGGACCTTATGGATGCCGCAGATGGTGTAAGCAAAGAAGGCATTTAGGCCCATCCCGGGCGCCATCATGATGGGGACTTTCGGCCAGAGAGCCATCAGGAAACACCCCAGGGCACTGGCATAGCAGGTCACGGCGATGAGGGCATGGCGGTCCATGCCCGTCGTACTCAGGATGTCGGGATTGACGGCGATGATGTAACCCGCCGTCAGGAAGTTCGCCAGACCGGCGATGAATTCCCGCCCCAGGGACCATTCCCGGACCTCAGGAAGAACCAACCACTGTCGCCACTGGGCCATGACCCACCTCCGTTGAGGACTGCGAATACGAATTTCGGATTAAGAAATGCGGATTGCGGAGACGTCCGGATACCTGCGGACACTCGGCGTTGCCGACGCCGCCGGAACAGGCGGTGCCAGGATAGAGGGCGTCGATATGACGGCCGGCATTTCGAAACCCTCCTATCAGAGCCGTTCGGTTCGGGAGAATGGCGTCGGGACGGCCTTTTCCAGCGCCCGGGAAGCACGATTTTTCAAGTTTCGTGACGACGTGACGGCGTAACGACGGGACGAGGCCGATCCCGGGCCGTTTGCCCCGGCGACGGCTTCTTTCTCAACTCCGTCACATCGTCACGACGTGACGACGTCACGATGCTTGAAAAACCGTCCTCCCCGAAGGGTCGGAAAAGCCGATTCTATCAGGATTCTCACGGGCCAAAGGGCTATGTTAACTGATGGCGCACCGATCCGTCAGTCGAACTACCGAGTTGCCTAATTCTCTCGTAGAACTCATCTCGAAACCCGTGGGAAGGGATTCGGGGGGATCGCCCCGCATCCGAGGCCGAGACCCCGGCCCTTGCCTTCGCGGGCCCTCCCCCGCCGCCACCGCCAGGACTCGACTCCCACCACCTCGGGATAGACGCCTCCCGCCCACCCTCACTCAGGGTCCCCAGC
>JAUQPV010000166.1 GCA_030550225.1 Acidobacteriota bacterium
GTCAGCCCATGCGGAAGCGACCATCCGGTGAATTTCGACCCGTCTCGTGGGAAGAAGCCGAGCGGCTCCTCGTCGAGCGGTTGGCGGAGCTCCGACGTCAAGGTCGGGCCGACCGCATCGCCCTCATTACGCCCCTGCTGACGGGAAGCCTGGATCGTCTCGTCCAGGACTGGATAGAGGCCCTCGGCATCCGTCGGCGCATCGTCTACGAGCCTTTCGCCTATGAGGCCCTGCGGACGGCCAGCCGGATCGCCTTCGGCCGGGACGCCATTCCTGACTATCGCATCGAGACGGCCCGCGTACTCATCTCCTTCGGGGCGGACTTCCTGGAGACCTGGCTGTCCAACGTCCGTTTCGCCCGGGCCTTAGCCGGGGGTAGCCGCGCCGTTCGGGACGGGGTCCGGGCGGGTCGGTTCATCCACATCGAGCCCCGCTTATCTCTGACGGCGGCGAATGCTGACGAATGGATTCCCATCCGGCCCGGTACGGAGGCCTTCTTGGCCCTGGCGATGGTTCACGTGATCCTCACCGAAGGCCGGGCCGCCCCGTCCCTGCCGGCCGACGAAGTTCGACGCCTCACAGAGTGGGTCCGGCCCTACGACCCGGAGACCGTCGCCGCCCAGACCGACGTCTCGCCTGAACAAATCCGTCGGCTGGCTCGGCTTTTCATCGAGGCCGACCCGGGCCTCGCCATCGGCGGCGGTGTGGCCGGGACGGGGTCGAATGCGACGGCGACTCTCGTGGCCATCCACTTGCTCAATTACGTGGCCGGCTATGTCGGTCGGACCGTCGTCTTCGGGCCTGACTTGAATCTCGGGCAAGTCAGTCGGTTCAGCGAGTTCCGGGACCTGATCGCCGCGATGGAGGCCGGCCAAGTCGAGGCGCTCCTTCTCTGGGACGTTAACCCGGTGTTTACCCTGCCCCGGGGTCTGGACTTCGAGGCGGCCCTGGCGAAAGTGCCCTTCGTCGTAGCCCTTACCAGCTTCATGGATGAGACGACGGTCCGGGCCCACCTGGCCCTGCCGATTCATACCCCCTTGGAGTCGTGGGGGGACTACGAACCCCAGGTCGGCGTTCACGGCCTGCTTCAGCCCGTCATGCGGCCCCTCTTTCGGACGCGGGCCCCGGGAGACATCCTCCTGGCGGTCGCCCGTTCGATGGGCGGAGACATCGCCTCCAGACTTCCGTGGCCGGACTTCTACACGTATCTTCGGGCACGCTGGCAAGAGCTTCACCGGCGGGTAGCCCCGGACCGGGACTTCGAGGCCTTTTGGCGGGACGCCCTCCGGCAGGGCGGCGTCTGGGAGGTTGTCCCGCCCGAACCGGTCCGGCTCGCCCCGGAGGTCTTCCAGACGAGGTTCGAGCCGCCTGTCTTAGAGGGTCCGACGTCGGAGACCTGGACACTCTGGGTCTACCCGTCGCTTCATCACTTCGACGGTCGGGGCGCCAATCGGCCGTGGCTTCAGGAGATTCCGGACCCCGTAACGAAGGTCGTCTGGGACGCTTGGGTCGAGGTCCATCCCGAGACGGCTCGCCGCCTGGGTGTCGCCATGGGGGACGTCGTCGAGCTGGCTTCTCCTTACGGAAAGGTCAAGCTCCCCGTGTACGTATACGAAGGCCTCCGACCTGACGTCGTGGCTGTCCCCATCGGGCAAGGCCACTCCCAGTACGGGCGGTATGCGCAAGCTCGAGGGGCCAACCCCATCGAACTCCTGAGCCCCCAACCGGAGGCCGTCTCCGGCGGGCGGGTCTGGCTTTCGGTGCGGGTCCGCCTGACGAAGACGGGCCGGCGGTATCCGCTGGTCTCGACGGCGGCCCGGGACCGCCAGCTCGGACGGGGCATCGCTCAGGTCGCCGTCGTCGAAGGGGTCCGACCCGTGGAGGGGCATCCGCCCGCCCCGGACATGTACCCGAAACACGAGCACCCGGGCCCTCGGTGGGGGATGGTCATCGACCTGAACGCTTGCATCGGCTGCAACGCCTGCGTAGCCGCCTGTTACGCCGAAAACAACATCCCTGTCGTCGGCAAGACGGAGGTGGCCCTACGGCGGGAAATGGCCTGGATTCGGGTCGAGCGCTACCTCGAGGCCGTCGGCGAATATCCCGACGTCCGCTTCGTTCCCATGCTGTGCCAGCACTGTGATAACGCCCCCTGCGAACCGGTGTGTCCCGTCTATGCGACCTACCACAATCCCGAGGGCCTCAACGCCATGGTCTACAATCGATGCGTCGGGACCCGGTACTGCGCCAACAACTGCCCGTACAAGGTCCGGCGTTTTAACTGGCTGGACCCCGTGTGGCCCGAGCCCCTGCACCTTCAACTGAACCCTGACGTGACGGTCCGGTCCAAGGGGGTCATGGAGAAGTGCACGTTCTGCATCCAGCGCATCCAGGCGGCCAAGGACCAGGCGAAGGACGAGGGTCGGCCCCTACGGGACGGCGACGTCGTGCCCGCTTGTGCGCAGACCTGTCCGACCGACGCCATCGTCTTCGGCGACCTCAACGACCCCGAGAGCCGGGTCGCCCGCCTGGCCCGGGACCCCCGCGGGTACCACGTCCTGGCCGAGTTGAATACCCGGCCGGCGGTCACGTACTTGAAGAAGGTCGGTCGTTCGGGCATTCGGGAATTCGGCAGTTCGGCGGGTGGGTAAGTCGGCAGATAGGCCGATGGGCCGTCGGGGTAGCCTCACAGGAGCAGGAATGGGCTTGTGGCAGATGGCTCATCGTTCCTATGGGCTCATGGGTCCTCTCCTCCGACCCCTCTCCCACGGGGAGAGGGGGCCGTGAGATTGATGAGACCGCTTCCCGGCCAGCGGTCTATGACTCGTGAGCCAACGGGCCCCTCTGCCGAACTGCCTTACTGCCGACTTTCGAGGAGCGGCGGTGGCGGCATACGGCCGTATCCATGTGGACGTCTTGCGGGCCCTGGCGCCCCCGGGCCGGGGGTACTATGCGGCGCTGGCCCTGGTCGGAGCCGTCCTGGCCTGGGCCCTCTATGCGTGGTCCGTCCAACTGGCCCGGGGCCTCGGCGTCGCCGGCTACCGGGGGTCTGTGCAATGGGCCGTCTACATCACGAACTTTGTGTTCTGGATCGGGATCGCCCACTCGGGGACGCTCATCTCAGCCATCCTATATCTCTTCCGGGCCCACTGGCGGGCGGCCATCTCGAGGACTTCCGAAGCGATGACCGTTTTCGCTGTCATGACGGCCGGCCTATTCCCCATCATCCACCTGGGCCGGCCCTGGTACTTTTACTGGCTGATTCCTTATCCGAACCAACGGGGCCTGTGGGTGAACTTTCGGTCGCCCCTGATATGGGACGTGTTTGCCGTCGGGACCTACTTCACGGTAAGCGCCGTCTTTCTATACGTTGGCCTGATCCCCGACCTGGCGGCGGTCCGGGAGCGGACGACGGGATGGCGACGTCGGATGTACCAGTTCCTGTCCCTTGGCTGGCAGGGCACGCAGGAAGAGTGGCGACACTACCGGAGCGCCTATCTCTTTCTGGCCGCCCTGGCAACACCCCTCGTCGTGTCGGTCCACAGCGTCGTCTCCTGGGACTTTGCGATGGCCCTCGTGCCCGGTTGGCACAGCACGATTTTTGCCCCCTACTTCGTGGCGGGCGCCATCTTTTCAGGCCTGGCGATGGTCCTGACGTTGACGATTCCCCTCCGCCGGTTCCTCGGGCTGGAAGACTACATCACGGACCGCCACCTGGAGAACGTGGCCAAGCTCACCGTCGTGACCTCTTTGATCGTTACGTATGCATACGGGTGCGAATTCTTCATGGCGTGGTACAGCGGGAATGCCTTCGAGCAGGCCGTCTTCCGAGAGCGGGCCCTGGGGACGTATGCGCCCCTGTTCTGGATGATGGTCTTTTGTAATTCGGTCATCCCCCTGATGCTCCTGGCGCGGCGGGTGCGGACGAACGTCCGGGCCCTGTGGGTCATCGCCCTGCTGGTCAACGTGGGGATGTGGCTCGAGCGGTTCGTCATCATCACGGGCTCCCTGTCCTTTGACTACGAGCCATGGTACTGGGCGGACGCCGTCTATCAGCCCCGGTGGGTCGAGTACGCTATCACGGCGGGCAGTTTCGCCTGGTTCTTCCTGTGGTTTCTTCTGTTCGTGAAGCACTTTCCGGCCATCCCGATGGCCGAGGTGAAGGAGAGGCTGACGCCATGATGGTCGTCCGAGGCATTTTCACTGAAGCGGACGCCGTCGTCCGGGCCGTGCAAGACTTGCGGCGGGCCGGCTTTCGGGACGTCACGGTCTTTCTGCCCGTGCCGGACCCAGCGATCCTGGCCGTGCTGGATGAACGGCCCAGCCCCGTGCGGCTGTGGACGCTGGTCGGCGGCCTCTTGGGATGTCTTGGCGGCTTCGCCCTGACGGTCGGCACGTCCCTGGACTGGCCGATCCCGACAGGGGCCAAGCCCATCGTATCGATTCCGCCGTTTATCGTCATTGCCTTTGAATGGACAATCCTCTTGGGCGCCTTGGGGACCCTGGTCGGGTTCCTGGTCCACAGCCGTCTACCGAGGCGAGCAGTCCCGATGGCCTACGACCCGAGGCTGGCGGAGGACCGTTTCGGCGTCTTCGTGCAATGTCCCGCGGACCGTCAGTCTGTCGCGCCAGTGATTTTGCAAAACGCCGGTGCCGAGGAGGTATCCCAGATCGGACCCGGGGCAGAATCGAGCCGTCCACCTTTGTCGTTCTGAACGCCACTTTTGGCCCCTACGGGGGGTGCTGGGCCAGGCTTGGGTAGTCCGGCCTTGTTTAGCCGATTCAACACGATGTTTATGGGCGTAGACACTTGGAGGCCCAGCCGGGTCGTGAGGGCGGCGTCTTGGGGTCTGGGAAGCGGCCCGAATCGATGGCACGGAACTTGTTAAGGAAAACCCGACGTGCCGCCAGCAGGCGGCGGATGCGCGCGTCAGGACGTCTGGTCTGGCAGGTGGCCGTACGCCGGAGTCCCGTGAGCGGGTGGGCGGGAGGCGTCTACCTGGTGGTGGAAGCACGGAGTTTCGGCGGTGGCGGCGGGGGAGGGCCCGCGGGCGAAAGGGAGGGCCTCTGTCGTGGGAAGGAGCTGAAGAGATGCCCTGATAGGTGGGGATAGCCACGGGATTGATGACCCGGATCTCCGAATCTCAAAGGGAGGAAGTATGTCTTGAGGTTCCGTAGACTCGTGCGACTCGGATTACCGGCCCTCGGCCTGGGCTTGATGGCCGGATTGGTCTTCGGCTGGCCCTGGAGCCGGGACATGGTCGAACAACCGGCCGTCCGGCCCTTTGAAGTCCGGATGCCGCTCCCCCCTGAGGGGACCGTCCCCCAGGCGGCGGCTTGGCGCTCGGGTCCGACGGCCGTCACGCCGGAAGCCGTCGAGATGGGTCGCCAGCTCTTTCGGACGTATTGCATCGTCTGTCATGGTCCGATGGCCAAGGGCACGGGGCCGGTCGCCAAAAAACTGAAGTCCCGGCCCTATGACATCACGGGTCAGTTCGTCGCTCGGAAGAAGGATACTTCGCTCTATGAGACCATCCGGGGCGGAGGCGTTGTCATGCCGCCCTACCGGGAGGTCCTGTCGCCGACGGAGACCTGGGCCGTGCTGAGCTATGTCCGATCCCTCCAGCGTAAGGGGACGTCCCCGTGAATCAGCGAGCTCGAGTCCCACCGGTACCCAGATGGCCGGCCGGGGTGGTCGGCGGCCTGCTGTTTTTGCTGGCCGTGGGGACGACGGCCTTCATCGTCGGGGCGACGGGGCCCGACCGTCTGCGGGCCTGGCAGACGTTCCTCGTGAACTTCCTCTTCTGGTCCGGCGTCGCCCAAGCCGGTGTCGTGTGGGCCGCCATCTGGCACCTGACGGGTGCCCGGTGGAGCCGCTTCATGCGACGGGTGGCAGAGGCCCATGCGGCCTTCCTGCCCGTCTCCTTCCTCTTGTTCTGGGTCCTGTACTTGGGTCGGGAGGTCCTCTTCCCGTGGGTCCGGACGCCGGCCTCCGGCAAGACGTGGTGGCTGAATGTCCCGTCCCTCTTTCTACGAGACGGCCTGGGCCTGCTGGTCCTATACGG
>JAUQPV010000167.1 GCA_030550225.1 Acidobacteriota bacterium
TCGCAGGGTCCCGGCGACGCCGGCGGCTTGGCTCTGAAGGGAGAGGCGGACCCGCTTCGGACGGGCGTCGGGAAAGACGTACAGGGCGTCGTCCCAGTGAACGCTCACGGGCGGCACGACGACGAAGGGCCGATCTTGCTCACCCTCGACGGGGTCCGTGAAACGGTAGGTTACCGGGACCGAGAAGGTCAACGGGCCGCGGTCTGTCGAGACGATGAACTCGACGCGCAGGGGCGGATTCTCCGGCTGGCCCCGCAGGTCCGGGTCCGTCACCCGGTAGAGGCCCCGCTCGGGTGGCTCTTGGAGCCAATACGGCTGAGCCGGTCGGGCGTCCGCGGGGATACGAAGCGAGGCCTCGACCCGCACGGGTCGATTCGGCGCCAGGGGTTTTTGAACGTCGAGGGCCTCGGTCTGGTAGGGGACACGGACTTTCTCTAAGACCCAGGGGAGGTCGGACCGCAAGAGGGCCATCAAGTTCAGCCGGACGTCTGTCCCCGGGGCGGCCGTCTCGTCGGCGGCGATGGCCTCGACCCACAGGCCCGCACAGTCCTGCAGGACGTCTACAAGTTCCTGTCGCTTGACGTTGACCCAATCGTCTGGCGGCAGACGGCTCAGCCGTTCGTAGGCGTCCAATAGGAGGGGGACAACGTCGGCCGGCCGGTCGGGTCGAAAGGCCCGAACGGCCTCGGCGAGGACGGCGCCGACGGCCGCCCCACCAGGGACCCGGTCCCACGTCGTGTCGATGCCGTCCAAGAGGTCCTTTTCGGGGGGATCGCCGGCCAAGGGGACCAAGAAGTCGAGGACCTCCCCCCGACGGGCCGCCGAGCCGAAACCCTGGCTTTTGTGGAGTGAGCGGCTTTCAGCGGCAATTTCCGTGTAAGACCGGCCCAAAAGGGGGTTGTAAGCGCCGACGTTCAGGACAAGGAGACCTGGCGTCGGCAGGGGCGGACCCTCGGCGGCAGGCCGGAACATATTCCACAGGAGCCGGCGGGGTTGCCAGGGCTTCACGTACCGAAGCTGGTCCGAGAAGCGGTCTGAGTCACCAGCCGCCTGGAAGGCCGCCTCCGCCAGGATCGCCGAGGCCGTGTGGTGTCCGTGGCCCCCGCCGGTCTTGGGGAACCGCGTGATGACGACGTCAGGCCGGAACTTTCGGAAGACCCATACGACGTCAGCCAGGACGGTCTCCCGGTCCCAGATGCGGAGGGCCTCTTCCGGACTCTTCGAGTAGCCGAAATCGATCGCTCGCGTGAAGAACTGCTCAGCCCCGTCGACCCGACGGGCGGCCAGGAGTTCTTGCGTCCGGAGGACGCCGAGGTACTCGTCCTTCTCGGGTCCTAAGAGATTCTGGCCCCCGTCGCCTCGAGTAATGGAGAGGTAGGCTGTACGGAATAGACGACCCTTCGAGAGGTAAGCCAGGAGGGCCGTGTTTTCATCGTCCGGATGGGCCCCCACGTAGAGGACGCTCCCCAAAACGGTCAGCTTCCGAAGGGCCAGCAAGAGTTCGGCGGCGTCCCGGGCCCTCGGCGGCGTTCCATTCCCAGGTCGGACCCAGGAGTTAGGACCCCCGAATCCGCCGACCAGCAGGACGATGAGCAGGCTTACGGACCGAGCCATCCGCCTCATGGACCCATCCTGGACGGCACCGTCCGGTTCAGGGAAAAATGCGGGTAGTGATCAACCTATTACGTGATACTTCAGGACACCGGCAGTGATGCCGGTGTCCCCCTGTCCTGGCGCCGCCGGTGACGGCGGCGTCCATCCCATCGGAACACCGGGAGTCATCCCGGTGTCGTCCGCAGAGAACCGCCAGTAATGGCGGTGTCTTCCTCAGAGAGCCGGCAGTGATGCTGGCGCCTCGTCACTTCTAATGGGAACACTACCGGTTTTACCACTCACAACGTGGGCCGGACCGCCTGTTCCCATCGGTACGATCAACGAACGTCGGGGCCCCAGGTGTTCCCGCAGACGGGCCAGGCGTCAATGCCCGTCGGGCCGCAGGAGGGTCGCCGCCGTCCCGAGGGCCGCCGCCAGACCGCTCATCTCGATGGGGATGAAGATCTTCGTGGCTTGGCCGTTGGCGATTTCCTTGAGGGCCTCTAAGTAGCGGATCGTGATGAGGTCCGTCGTCGGGGCGCCCTCGTGGATGCCGCGGAACACATTGATGATGGCCTGCATCTCGCCCTCGGCGACCGTGATGCGTCGGAACTTCTCGGCCTCGGCCACCAGTCGGATGGCTTCGGCCTCGCCCTGGGCATGCAGGATCTTGGACTGGCGTTCTCCGTCGGCCCGCAGGATGGCCGCCTGTTTTTCGCCCTCGGCCTTGAGGATCTCCGACTGCTTGATGCCCTCGGCTTCCAGGATGGTCGCCCGTCGGTCCCGCTCGGCCTTCATCTGACGATGCATCGCCTCCATGACGTCCCGGGGCGGGTCGATGCGCTTGAGTTCAACACGGGTGACCTTCACGCCCCACTTGTCGGTCGCCTCGTCGAGGACCGTCCGGAGTTTGGCGTTGATGATCTCCCGGCTCGTCAGTGTCTGGTCCAGCTCACCGATGATGTTCCGGAGGGTCGTCTGGGCCAGATTGATGACGGCGATCGAGAAATTGGCGATGTTATACAGCATCTTGGGCGCATCCACGATCTGGTAGTAGATGATCCCATCGACGGTGACGATGACGTTGTCCTTGGTGATCACCTCCTGGGGCGGTACGTCCACGACCTGCTCCCGCAAGTCGACGACGCGCACGAGGTCCAGGAAGGGGACGACCATCCGAAGGCCCGGTCGAATCAGCCGGTAGAAGCGCCCAAGGCGCTCGACGACCCCGACCTGATAGGGCCGGATGATCCGGACGGACCGAATGAGATAGAACAGCACGACCGGGGCCACGATGAATACGATGAAGAGGGTCAACACGTACGCCATGGGGGGTACCTCCTCAGCAAAATGGGGTATGTCGGCAGATGGGCAGATCGGCCAGTCGGCGCATGGGTCATAACTGATGGGCTCGTAGCGCATAGCCCATGGGTCATAGCGCATAGGGCCATGAGCCCATCCTGATTCCCGCATCTTGAAGAATTGGGCTTCTCAGGCGTTGAAGACGGCTCTGGGATAACCCAAGGGCCTATGACCTGGGGTCTACGGTCCATGGTCTGGGGTTTGGGGTCCGGTCGGCTCCACGACAAGCTTGTTGCCCTCGACGCCAGTGACCCGCACCGTCGTACCCGGCGGGATCTCGACGGTCGACGCCGCCACCGCCCGCCAGGTCTCCCCCTCGACCTTCACGAGACCGCCCAGAGGCCCACGGACCGGTTCGATGACCCAACCCGTCTGACCGATGAGGCCCATGGCTCCAAATTCCCGACTCTGGGCTTCCTGACGGTGCAGGAATCGACGGGCCACGACCAGGGCGGCGATAGCGATGCCCAGGGCGCTTCCCACCTGGAGCCATAGAGGTCCGCCCAGGAAGGCGACGGCCCCGCCCCCCAAGCATCCCACGCCCAAGCAAAGCAGGACGAAGTTCGTCGGGAGGGCCAATTCGAGGAGGATAAGAATTCCCCCGATGATCATCCAGATAGCGGAACTGGCCATGCGGCCCCCGAGAAAGCACGGCCCCGTGCAGGCCTGACTTGCCCTCATCCGGGACCCCGAGATGCCTTCATGCTACGGGTGCCCCCGCCACCTTGTCAACGACGGGGTTCGGTCCGGTGACGGGTCCCAGTGCGTGGAGATGCATGGTGACGCATGGAGACGCATTGCGTCCCCACCGCATCCCTCCCGCATCGGGCAAAGGGCATAGAGTCCTATGCTCTATGCGCTTTGCTCTTGGCCCATGACACAATTCCACAGGGCCAGCCAGGCCTCGACGGGAATCTGTTCGGCCCGGACGGTCGCTGAAAAACCCAGAGTCTCCAGGCACCGGGCTACGGTGTCGGCTCGGTCCCTCCACGACGGCGTCCGCAAGAGACTGTTGAGGAGTGTCTTCCGACGGTGTCGGAAGGCCGCATGGACGAAAGCCGAGAACGCCGATGTCCGGACGGCGTCCGGGATGTCGGACCGGGGATCGATACGGATGACGACCGACTCGACTTTGGGGGGCGGTCGAAAGGCCCCCGGGGGGATGATAAATCCAAGCTCAATCGACCACCGAAGTTGGGCGATCACGCTGAGGGCCCCGTAAGCGGCCGTCGCCGGTCGGGCCGCTAAGCGCTCTCCAAACTCCCGCTGGACCGTCCACACAGCTCGGTACCAGGCCCCTTCGTGACGTATCAGACGCTCCACCAGGGGACTGCTGATTTCGTAGGGAATGTTTCCGATAATGCCAAAGGGCTCGGTCAACCCCAGCCTGCGCCAATCGACCTGTAGGACGTCGCCGGCCACGACCCGGAATCGGGACTCGGAAGCCCATCGACGCTGGAGGTACTCGACCCAGAGGGGATCGACCTCGACGGCGACGACGGTGTACCCGGCTTCCAAGAGGACTTCCGTCAGGGCACCCGAGCCGGGGCCGATCTCGAGGACGGGCCGGTCCGCTTGCAAGCCGGCCCAGGCGACGATTCGCCAGGCCATATCCCGGGTCTTCAAGAAATGCTGGCCCCACCGACGCCGCAAGGTCCAGCCTCCGAGATCACGAGCAACGGGCAAAGAGTATAGCGCAAAGGGCATAGGGCAAAGCGCATAGCGCATAGGGCGAAGGGCGTAGGGCATAAAGTATTTGTCTATGCTCTATGCCCTTTGCCCCCTCTGCGGTTGGGCACTAGACCCGTGGACATAGGTGAAAGAAAGGCATAAAATAGACTCCGGCCTTGGGGTCAGTCCTGGGGGCCAGGAGTATCCATGATCTCCGGCACCGGGCGCCCCAAGGACCCGGAGGGTTCGTATGGAGCTCGCCGAAAAGATTCGCATCCTCTTGGAAATGGCCGTGGACGACCTCGACGAGGGTCTGCGGCATTCAGCCTTGCGCCCCATCAACCTCCGTCCCCTCCGTCACGGCGGCCGGACCTTTCGAATCTTCCGCATCCTCTTGACGAACGCCTGCGTCTTCAACTGCTATTACTGCCCCATGCGGCGAGACCGGGACCTGCCCCGGGTGGAGGTCTCGCCTGAGCAACTGGCCCGCGTCTTCATGACGGCCTACCGCCGGGGCTGGGCCGACGGTCTGTTTGTCACCAGCGGCATTCCCCTGTCGCCCCGGGATACGGTCGACCGGCTCATCCGACTCTTGGAAATCCTTCGGTTCCGAGAAGGCTATCGGGGTTACATTCACGTCAAGGTCGTCGCCGGCGCCGACGAGGCCCAACTACGGCGGGTCGTGGAGCTGGCCGACCGAGTGTCGTTAAACCTGGAGGCGCCCTGCCCGGACGTCCTCCGGCAGATTGCGCCCCAGAAGAACTTCACGCTGTACCTGCGGACACTGACGGAAGTCCACCGGCTGGCCGAATCCCTTTGGGCCGACGGTCGACCCGTCCTACGGTCCGGCCTCACGACGCAGTTCGTCGTCGGGGCCGCTGACGACACGGACCGACAGATTCTTACGCTGGTCGACCGGTTGTACCGAGAGCGGGTCCTCCATCATGCACACTTCTCGGCTTTCCGACCCATCCGGGCCACGCCCATGGAGAATCGGCCGGAGACGCCGGCCTTGCGGGAGCACCGCCTGTATCAAGTCGATTACTTACTCCGTCACTACGGATTTCGCTTGGATGAGGTCGTCTTTGACGGCCGCGGGAATCTACCCCTGGAGGTCGACCCCAAGACGGCGTGGGCGTTGGCGCACCTCGAGGAATTTCCCGTCGAGGTCCTGACGGCCGACCGGGAGCGGCTCCTGCGAGTCCCGGGGATCGGTCCCAAGACGGCCGAGAACATCCTGCGGGCGCGGGCAACCGGCGTCTTGCGGGACGCCCGCGACCTGGCGGCCCTGGGCATACGCCTCTGGTCGGCGGCTGGGTTTCTCACGCTCCGGGGTCGGCGTCTGGCCGACGCCTGCGGCTTGACGCTCCGACCGCTGATAGACCCCTGGACGGCTTCGGGCCACCGGCTCTACGAATTCAG
>JAUQPV010000168.1 GCA_030550225.1 Acidobacteriota bacterium
GGCGCTCCCGGTCGCCCCCTTCCTGTCCCAGGGGCGAACGCTTTGGGGACACAGGGGGAAGCGCAGGCAACTGCGTAAGTCCTACTGGATTTTGCACCCACATCCTGTATCCTGGATCGAGGACGTAAGATGAGGGCCCGCATCTATCCCGAAGCCGTCGAATTACTCCTGATCCGCCTCCCTTTAGTCGAACCCTTCGAGACGAGCTTTGGCCGGACGGACGTCCGGGAAATCCTGCTCGTGCGAGTCTTCCAAGACGGCTTCGAGGGCTGGGGCGAATGCGTCACGGACCACGCCCCCCTGTACAGCCCGGAGTGCAACGGAACGGCCCGGTATATCCTGGAGGCGTTCCTCATCCCGGCCCTGTTCCAAGCGCCCCTCCGGCACGTGCGGGAGTGGCCCCGGCGGGTCGCCTTCGTCAAGGGTCACCCGATGGCGAAGGCGGCCCTCGAGATGGCCCTGTGGGACCTTTACGGACAAATAGTCGGCCGAAGCCTGCGGGACCTGTGGGGCGGGACAAAAGACCGCGTGCCGGCCGGCGTCAGCGTCGGCATCCATTCGGACGTCCCGTCGCTCCTGCGGACCGTCGAGCGGTACCGAGCGGAGGGCTACCGACGCATCAAACTCAAAATCAAGCCCGGTCACGACCATGAGGTCCTGACGGCCGTACGGCAAGCCTTTCCGGACGCCGTCCTGACGGCCGACGCTAACGCCGCCTACCGGTGGCCCCGGGATCGAGCCGTCCTCGTCTCGATGGACGTCTACCGGCTTCAGATGTTGGAACAGCCCTTCCCGCCGGACGACTGGCTCGGCCACGCTCGACTTCAACGGGCCATCCGGACATCTATCTGCCTCGACGAGTCGGTGACAAGCCTGGCCACTCTGCGGCTGGCCTTGCGCTTGCGAGCGGCACAAATCATCAACATCAAGCCGGGTCGGGTCGGGGGTTATACGGTCGCCCGCCGGATCCACGAAGTCTGCTATCGCCGGGGCGTGCCCGTCTGGTGCGGCGGGATGCTCGAAACGGGCATCGGGCGAGCCGCCAACGTGGCCCTGGCATCCCTTCCGGGATTCACGCTCCCGAACGACCTGTCGGCCAGTCGCCGGTACTGGGTCGAAGACATCGTCGAGCCGCCCTTTGAGCTCCAGGCCGGTGGCTACCTGGCGGTCCCCACGGGGCCCGGCCTCGGCGTTCGAGTCGTCCGGGCGCGCCTGCCCGTCCAATGGTCCCAGACATACCGGCGGGGCGACGTTTAGGGACGGAGTCTGGACAGGGCCGTTCGGTTCGTGAAAACCCGTACGGATTCAGCGGGTTCGACCCCGTCATCGCGTCGTGACGGAGTCTGGAAAGAAGCTGTCGCCTTTACTGCCGACCGACCCATCGGCCCGCTTACGTCCGGACTTCCAGGACATGGCCGGCGACCTGAATCCGGTCGCCCGGCTGGAGGACGTGTTCGGCCGTGATCGGCTGGCCGTTGACCAACGTGGGATTCGTCTGGCTGAGGTTGACGAGGACAAACTGACCCTGGGCGTTCCGCCGAATCTGGGCCTGCCGACGGGAGACGTGCGGGTCCAGGATGACGACTTGGGCAGAGGCGGCGTCCCGACCGATGACGACACCCGTCGGAGGAACGGGGAAGCTTTGACCCTGGACAGCCCCCTGAACACCGACGAGGGTCAGGACCGACAGGGCGATGGTCTCTCCGGCCAAGGCCTCCGTGGGTTCGGCCGATGAAGCGGCCGGGACGGCACTCGCCGACATGCTGGCGGGGACCGCTGGCACCGGAGCCGGTCCGATAGACGCCCGGGCCGGAGCGGCCGGGACGGCTCGAGCGGCGACCGGTTCAGCGGCGACGGCCGGCTTCGGGAGGCGGATCAGCCAGGTCACGATAGCGATCAGGCCGATGAAGATCGTCCCGATCGTGAAGAGCCATGGCCATAAGCCGGGGTTCCGGGCCGTCAGCGGCAGGCCCAGCCGATAGGCCACGTTCCCTTCCTTGGGGTTGAACTCGATCCACTGGGCACCCGGCGGTAAGACGATTGTGTCTGTTTCCATGTATTGGACGGTCTGCCCAGCCGTGAAAGCGTCGCTTTGGGTGTAAGCACAGCTCACGACGACTCGAGCCGCCTCCTGGGTGACGACCTTACAGTTCTCCAAGAATTCTGGGATCCGAAGACGCCATCCATCCGGCGTGTACCGAAAGAGGTCCACCAACGTCATGGTGAGATGCATTACCCGATTGGCATCGTCAAATTCGATCTTCAGGCTCTTGCGGTCGATGTAAAACCGGGGTTGGTTCTCCCCCGTCAAGGACCGGAATAAGACGTAAGGGTTGCTGGCATATAACTGCTTGACGGCGTTATACAGGTTGCCGGGATACCGGTAATGCGTCTCAAGGACGCCCTCCCCCAGCGGCGTGACCCGAAGGGTCCCCTCGATGTCGACCCGGGGGAGTGGTTGAGCGATGGCCGGAACAGAACCCAGACCCCAGAGCACGACGCCCAGGGCCCATAAATAGCGAATGGCGAATGGCGAATAGCGTATGGCGGATAGCGAACACGGGACGGCCCTCGGCCGACGGCCGAAGGCGGTCATGCATCCCGTGGCTCGCGCGTCTCGGGAGGTCATCCGGCCTACCATGGGGATACGACTCCGTTCTTCCGAAGTTCGTTGTAATCGGCTAAAATGAATGTTCCCTGCTCAAGATTCTTCTTGACGAAAGCCTCGGCCACGCGAACGCTCTCCTCGAAGCTCACGCGGGGCGACACGATCTCGGGAAAGTGGCTATAGGCGTAATTCCGGTCGACGAACGTCGACTCGACGAAGACGTACTGGCCGTTCTGGAGACGGATCCACGGGATGGCGTGGCCCGGCATGAGGGCGATGCCGGCGTCGATACCGACGGCCTGGGCCATCGAGGCAAACAAGAGGGCTAAGTCCAGGCACGTCCCGGCCTTTCGCTGGATCGAGTCTTTCGGGAACTGGACGTACTGGTTGAAGTGGGGCGTCCAGGCGTCGGACGGTTCCTGGATGTAGCGAACGCCGTAGTTGCGCAGACAATAGAAGATGGCCGCCCAGGCCCGGATCCGGTCCTCGTCGTCGGACGACGTGTTCAATCCGCTCGTACAAGCCGCTCCGGCCGTCTTCGTGACCTCCTCGTTGGGCGTCATGAAGACCCCGACCAGAGGCCAGTTCGCAAATTGGTCATACCAGTTGATGATTTCGTCGTCGGGCATGCTCGTCCACGTCAGGTAGTTCCGACCCATGACCTTAATGGGTCGGTCCAGGGCTTTCGTGACGGTTCGACCGTTGGGGTGTCGGTAAGTGACCTCGATCTTTACGGGGAGCGACCGACCGGAGGTCTCCTTCGTGATGGATTCGTTCACGATGGGGTAATAGAAGTCCACGATCCGCTGACCTTCCAGGACGATGTCGATGGTGTGGTCCGTCGGCGCCGTATAGTCGGTCATCGTATAGCGGACCCGGACGTCCCGGATGGCGCCGGGGCCTTTGTTGTGGATGAGGGTCCGGACGAGCCACAGGCCGACCTTCTCGTCGCCATATAGCTTGTAAGCGGCCCCCAGGAGCTCCGTCTTGTGGGCGACCTGAAGCTCGACCTGGGGCGTTCGGGCATACAGGGCCCACATCCAGACGGCCAGCAGGGCGGAGACGAAGAACATCCCTGTCAGGCCGAGTCGAAGGACCCAGACAAACACTCGCATCGATCCCCTCCCTTATGGAGAGCAAACGACGAACGGCGAACAGCCCATCGCCCCGTGGGCCATTCGCTCCTCACCGTTTGCTACATTTTAAACGGCCCGTCCCTGAAAGTCTATCTCTCTGCAGACCCTCACCCCACCTCATCCGTCGAGGAGGCTCCATGCCCTTGGCTCTATGCTCTTTGCCTACCCCATGACGGGAAACGTGAAGGTCCAATCGACCCAGAGGGCCGACAGGCCGGCCGGACGGACGGCCCAGTCTTGGAGGCTTGACCCCAGGAATCCGGCGACGGCCTCCAGGGTGGACCGTTCGAGGATGTCCGTCTGGACGCTCAGCCGATGGGGCGGCCCGGCCGACCACTCGAAGGCCTGGCCCCGACACGTGAGGATCAACCAGGACACGAGGCTCCACAGGTGGTCCCGGGGGTCGCCCCGCCATCGGAGACGGACGAGGTCCGCATGCATCAACCAGGCCCGCTGGTAATGGTCGGGGAACCACACGCAGGCCCGTCGTCGCTGGACCTCGGTCACGAGGCCGACGGCGTCTCTCGGCAGACTCATCCGACCCGGCCGGGGCCGGACCAATTCTCCGACCCGCAAGGGCTCGTGGGTCATCGCACCGCCCAGTCTGTGAAGGTGCCTATCCTCTTGCTTGACAGGACCGTTCGGTTCGGGAGAACCCGGATGGGACCGACTTTCTCATCGCCCGGGCGACCGGCTGGGCCGACGTCCCGACGGCGGGACGGAGCCGGAAGAGGCCCGGCCTCCACTCCATTCCACATTCCCCATTCATCGGCGATTCTCCGGATACAAGCGGTCCGGCGGATAGGCGATGTACGCCAAGCAGAGTCCCTGAGGCGGGGCCTTCAGGCGGACCCAGTCGTGGAGCTGTTCGGCCAGGATCCGACGGACGGCGTCCGCGGGCTTGCGGCCCATGCCGATCTCGACGAGGAGGCCGACGATGTACCGGACCATCCCCCGCAGAAAGCCCGGGCAAGCGATGTGGAACACATACAGGGGGTGTTGATTGTCCCATCGGGCCCAGAGGACCGTCCGGACGGCTTCCTGACCCGGTTGGAGGCCCTTCCCGAAGGGGGCATAGTTATACGTCCCCACGAGGTCCTGGGCCGCCTCGACCATGGCCCCGAAGTTCAGGGCGACGGGGAGTGACCACACGTAAGGGTACAGGTACGGCGGCGTCACTTCGCCCGTATAGACCCGGTAGACATACTCCTTCCACAGGGCCGAAAAACGAGCATGGAAGTTCGGCGGGACCCGC
This sequence comes from Acidobacteriota bacterium, assembly GCA_030550225.1. Taxonomy (GTDB): domain Bacteria; phylum Acidobacteriota; class HRBIN11; order HRBIN11; family HRBIN11; genus HRBIN11. The sequence goes on from JAUQPV010000168.1 coordinate 5,000, forward strand.
TCGATGACCCGGACCCGAATGTCCCACGGGAGCACGCTGTTCAGCGAACGGCGGAGGCGCGTCGTGTCGACGGGCCGAGGCAAGTAGAAGTGGGCGACTTGATAGTCGGCGTGAACGCCGGCGTCCGTCCGGCCAGCCCCCATCAGACGGACGGGGTAATTCAGGATCATCCTCATCTTTTCTTCGAGGGTCCCCTGTACGGTCGGGCCATGGGGCTGGTACTGCCATCCCCAGTATCGGGTCCCGTCGTACTGAACGATCATGCGGTACTTGAGTTGGGTCATGGTGCAAGCAAGGAGGACCGTTCGGGAATTCGGCCGTTCGGCCGGTGGGCCGATGGGCCGATAGGTAAAGGATAGGAGGGATAGATACGAGGAGAGGGATTTCTCGACGGACTGCCCATCTGCCTACTGCCCACCGCCCATCGGGCCACGACTCGGACCGTGACGGCTCCCGGGCGCATGGAGGGGGACCTGGGCCTGACAGAGGGGGCAATCGTCGGCCTCGAAGGTCGGGATCTCCATCCGGAGCAAGTAGATCTTCGGCCACGGGAAGGTCACCTCCGGGACGCTCCGGTCCACGATGGCCGCACAGCCGGCGACCGTGCCGCCGCCCTGCTGGACGATGGCGGCGACCTCGTGGGTGGACCGACCCGTCGTGATGACGTCCTCCACGATCCAGTAATTCCGGCCGGCCTCGATGCGCTGGTCCCGCCGGAGGAGGAGCTGATCCCCGACCCGCTCGGCGAATAGAAAGGGCGTCTGCAAAGCCCGGGCGACCTCGTAACCGATCAGGATGGCCCCCAAAGCTGGACTGATGATGACGTCGGGCGTCCCCTGGGAGCGGATCGACTCGCCCAGGCCCCGGCCCAGCTCTTCCGCATACCAGGGGAACTGGAGGATGCGGGCGCACTGAACGTACGTGTCCGAGTGCCGGCCCGAGCTCAGGAGAAAGTGGCCCTTCAGGATCGCCCCGTTCTGATACAGGATTCGATACCACCGGTCCCGCTTAT
>JAUQPV010000169.1:0-3498 GCA_030550225.1 Acidobacteriota bacterium
TTCAGGCCTTCACACTGGCTCTCTTAGTCGCCCTGCGATCCCTTCAGCCCTGGCATCTGGTCGGGCTGGCCGTCTGGCTGGGTATCGCCAACTCCTTTGACGCCCCGACCCGTCATGCGATGGTCGCCGAGCTCGTCGAGGGCAACCGACACACCCTGATGAATGCCATCGCCCTGAATTCCCTGATGTTCAACCTCTCGCGCGTCGTCGGCCCGGCCCTGGGGGGCCTCATCCTGGCGAGCTTGGGGGCCTTTTGGTGCTTCTCCCTGAACGGGCTAAGCTTCCTGGCCGTCATCGGGGCCCTGCTGGCGATGACGCCCACGTATGGGTATCCGAACGGGCATGGGCGCCTCGGGGAGCCGTGGCATCGGCAACTGGCCGAGGGCGTACGGTACACACTGTCTGACGCCTTCATCCGGAACCTCATCGTGATGGCCGGTGTTTCGTCGATGTTCGGGGCCTCTTACATCACGCTCCTGCCGGCTTATGCCGTCGAGGCCCTCCGCGTGCAAGTCGTCGGCTTCGGCCTGCTCCATACGACCGTCGGCTTGGGCGCTCTCGTCGGAGCCTTGACCGTGGCCGCCGGGAGCCATTCGCCTCATCGAAACCGGTGGCTGGCCGTCGGGGCGCTTGGATTTCCGGCCGCCCTGCTGGCGATGGCCTTGGCTCGACAGGCGGCCCTGGCGATGGCCATCCTATTTGTCATAGGATGGACTTTCGTCGTTCAGTTTGCCACGGTGAACACCCTGATCCAGTCCCACGTCCCGGACGCCCTGCGGGGTCGGGTCATGAGCATCTACACGCTCATGTTCTTCGGACTGACGCCCTTCGGTGCCTTGCTGGCCGGCACCATCGCTCACTTTTGGAGCCTGACGGCCGGGATCGCCCTGGGCGCCGGGGTCGCCTTGGTTTGCAACGGCCTCCTCCTCCGAGACTTTCGACAGCCTGGTCTCCAGGAGCCTGGTGGAGCTGTAGCAGGATGCGGGATACGGGATGGCGAACGGCGAGTGGCGAATAGCGAGTAGCGAGTGGCGAGTGGCGAACAGGGGAAGTACGAATTTGCCGTTCACCATTCGCTATTCGCCCTTCTTAACGCCATGCTGGACTGCATCGTCGTCGGCGGCGGTATCACGGGTTTGACGGTCGCCTACGAGCTGAGCCTACGAGGACTCCAGGGCGTCCTCGTCGAGGCCGAGGACCGTCTGGGCGGCAAGATCCACACCGTCGTCGAGGACGGCTTCGTCGTCGAGCTGGGCCCTGACGCCATGGTCACCTTGAAGCCGGAAGCCCTGGCCTTATGCACGGAACTTGGCCTGGCCGATGAAGTCATCGCCGCCCAGACGCGACCGGCGTACGTCATACGGGACCGACGCTTTTACCCGATTCCGTCCGGTCTATTCGCCCTGGTCCCGGGCCGGGTCCGCCTGCGGGATATCCGATGGGTTTCCTGGCGGGGCCGCCTCCGGGCGGCCGGGATGCCCCTTCAAGTCCTCCTTCACCCGGTGCCTCCGGACGCCGACGTTCCCGTCGGACCGACCTTCCGTCGATGGGCTGGCGACGAGTTTACGACCTGGGTCGTCGAGCCCCTCCTGGCCGGCGTGTACGGCGGGGACATCGAGCGCCTGAGCCTGCGGGCGACCCTCCCCCAGGTGGCGACCCGGCGGACCGAATTCCTACGGTCGCTCCTTCGGTCCCGGCCGAGGCCTTCCGGGACTCCAGAAACGCCCTTCCGGTCTCTCCGGGGCGGCCTCACGGTCCTGGTCGAACGCCTGCGAGAACGCTTTGGTTCCGTCGAGGTCCGGACGGGCCTTCCCGTCGAAGGGATCCATCGGTCCGAGATGGGATGGGTCGTCGAGACCGCCGGTCGGGAACGATGGCGGGCCCGCCACGTGGTCTTGACCATCCCGCCTGGGGCGGCCGCCCGACTCCTGCGAGAAACCGCCCCCGACGTGGCCGACCTACTGACCCGAGCCGTTCTGGAGCCTACGGCCGTCGTCGCTTACGCTTGGCCGGGGACCTGGGATTGGCTGGGGACGGGCTTCCTCGTCCCCCGGGCGGAACGCCGGTGGATCACGGCCTGCACGTGGCTCTCTCAAAAGTGGCCTCGCCGGGCCCCGGAGGGCTGGAACCTGGTCCGGGTCTTCCTGACCGGCTCGACGCCGATGCCCTGGCCGGAGATGGACGACGAGACCCTGGCCCGGACCGTCTGGCAGGAGTTCATCGAGCTCGTCGGCGTCCCGGCCGTCCCGCATCGGGTCTGGGTCCAGCGGTGGACCGACGGGCTTCCGCAGTACACCGTGGGGCATCTGACGTGGGTCGAGGCCGTCGAAGGAGCCGTCGCCCGCTATCCCGGCCTCCACGTCGCCGGGGCCGGCTACCGGGGCATCGGTCTGTCGGACTGCATCCGCCAGGCCCGCCAGGTCGCCAGCCGCATCATGGAATAAAAACCCTCGCCCAAGACCTGGATGGGTCGGGGCGGGTGGGATGCCCTCCCTCCGTTCATAAAGCCGCCGACCCCGTCCCGAGGGCGAAGACCCGCCAGATGTACCGGTGCTTCCTCGGCGGCCAGAGAGGCTCCTGAAGCACGATCAGCCGATCTCCCGTGGCGTCCGTCGTCTTGGGAAAGAGGACGCTGACCTCGGTCGAGTACGCTATCATAGCCGTTCGGTTCGTGAAAACCCGCATGGATTCGGCTTTTCCGACCCTTCGGGGCGGACGGTGGGAAAGGTCGTCCCGAGGCCATTCTCACGGACCGAACGGCTCTGTCAAATAAAAGTCAAGACACCGGTCGCCTGGGGTCGCTGGGGTCGCGATTGGAGTCGAGGAGAAAGAGCGTCTAACCTTGCTCTGCACCGAACACGGAACCTGGAGGCACTCATGCCGGCGTCCGCTCGGTGGCCATCCGGCGGGGACATCGAACGGGGCCTCCTCCGGGTCATGGGCCGGTGGGACCTGACGGCCATCGCCGTCAACGGGATGGTCGGGGCCGGTATCTTTGGCCTGCCGGCAGTCGTCGCCCGGGAGGTCGGCGTCCTGAGTCCCCTGGCCTTCGTCCTGTGCGGCATCGTCGTCGGGACGGTCGTCCTGTGCTTCATGGAGGCCGCCAGCCGATTTGAGACGACCGGCGGGCCCTACGAGTATGCCCGGGCCGCCTTTGGGGCCTTCGTCGGATTTCAAACGGCCTGGCTCCGGTGGCTGGCCGATGCGGCGGCCATCGCCGCCAACCTGAATTTACTGGTGACGTATGCGGCGGCGTTTGCGCCGGTCCTGTCGGGACGGGTGGCCCGATGGGGGACGATGACGGCGTTCGTCGGGTTGATGACGGCCCTCAACGTCCGGGGCGTCCGTCACAGCGCCTGGGCCGTCGGCACGGCGACGGTCCTGAAGCTCCTGCCCCTGACCGGCCTCGTCGGAGTCGGCCTGTTTCATGTGAACTGGGGAGTCTGGACCGGCGCCCTCCGGGACCCGTCGGCCCTGGACTTCCACCGGTGGACGTCG
>JAUQPV010000169.1:3508-6001 GCA_030550225.1 Acidobacteriota bacterium
CTGTCCTGGTCCTCGCGTACGCCTACATGGGATTCGAGGACGCCACCATCCCGGCCGGTGAGACGCGGGACCCCCGCCGGGCGACCCCGGCGGCGCTCCTGACGGCGGTGGCCGTCGTGGCGGCGCTCTACGTCCTCGTCCAGACCGTGTGCGTCGGGGTCGTCCCCGACTTGGCGGCGACCGACCGGCCCCTGGCGGAAGCCGGCGCCCGGGTCTTCGGTCCGTGGGGCGGGTCGCTTCTGGGCGCGACGGCCCTCGTGTCCATCGTCGGCAACATGCTGGGGGCCGCCCTGAGCTACCCACGGCTGACGTATGCCCTGGCCCGAGACGGGCTGTTCCCGGCCGTCTTTGCGGCCGTCCACCGGCGGTACCGGACGCCCCACGCCTCCATCCTGCTCTATGCCGGGGTCGTCGGAGGCCTGGCCGTGTCAGGGACTTACGAGCGGCTCGTGACCCTGAGCGCCGTGGCCCTGACCCTGGTATACGTGGCTACATGCCTGGCCGTACCTATCCTGCGTCGACGACATGGACCGGCAACCATGCGCATTCCGGGCGTCACCGTGGCGGCCTTCGGCGGCACAGCCCTAATGCTCGGCGTGCTCGTCGCTTCCCGGCCGACAGCGGCCCTCGGGACGACGGCCGGGGTCATCGCCGTCGGGACCCTCCTGATGCTCCTGGGCCGCCGCTCGGCCCGCTGAAATGGGCAATGAGGCAGTAAGGCAGTAAGGCGATGAGGCAGTAAGGTGACTCGGTATTGGGCACGGGGCGTTAGGGATTGAGGATCTGGGAGTAAGGATCGGTTTTTCCGTGCCCGGCCTCCGATCTCGGAACCCTGAAGACCCGACATCCCGTAAGTACAGGGGACTCCAAGGAGCCGGCCCGATAATGGATGCCTTACTGCCCTATTGCCCTATTGCCTTATTGCCCCACTGCCCTCACGGCCAGGCGTGCGGGGGCCGCCATGCCCCGCGCCTGGGGAGCGTAATACTCGTAAACGACCGCCGGCCCCGTCTTCGCACGGACGGGAAGCTTCGCCCGCAGGCGGAACCGCCACTCGACGGTCCGACCGCCCTCGATGCGGTCCAGATACAAGATGACCTGCCGGGGCGTCAACTCGAACCTCTGGATGCGCTTGCGCTCGACCAGGGCCGTCAGGTCGTCGGTCAGGACCTCAAAGCCAGGCGGGACGCCGACGTCCACGATGACCATCTGGGCCGCCGTCGGCCGACGGTTCGTCACCCGAACTTGACAGGTGACAGTCTCGTGGGTCTGCAATTCGGAGCGGTCGTAGCGGATCTGGACCTGGAGCGGCTCCTCGGGTGGCGGCGGGACCCGGTCCCACGGCAGATAGAACCGAGAGCTGACTTGAAACAGGAGACTGCCCCGGCCCCGGAAGCTGAACGCGACGTCGTTGTCGCCCGGTCGGACCGACCGGGACGCATCGACGGTCCGGACGACGTCGGCCGTATCGGGCCTGATACGCCATTCGGCGGCCTGCTCGCCGCCGACCCACACGACGAGCGTCCCGTCGGCGACGCCGGCGCCCCGCTCCATGGCCGCCAGAAGAGCTTTCAGGGCCCAAATCGTCGCCTGGGTCGTCTGCCAGGTCCCGAAGGCGTCCTTGTTTCGGGCCAGGTACGTCAGGGCCTTATGGGCCAAGGGCAGATGGCCCCCGTGACGCAAGAGGGCGTAAGCGGCCAGAGCGGTCGTCTCCAGGTCGCCACTGTTCCCGCGCCCGTAGAAGGGCGTCTCGCCCCGACTCTCCCAAAAGGCGACGTCCGACGCCTCTCGGGCCAAGCCGGCAAGCCTATGAGCGATCCGGTCGATGAGCCGGGCGTCTACTGAGAGGCCGGCGTCCCGAGCCCCGAGGAGGGCATTGAGCGTCACGGCCAGAGCGTAGCCGTCGTCGGCCTTGTCGGCGTGCTCGCCGAGGTATCGGACGGCCTTCTGGAGCGCCGCCTTGGCGGGCTCGATGTCCTGAACGCCGACCTCGCCGATGGCCCAACTGATATAGGCCGTCGTCCGCAGGAGGTCCCTCTGCCGGCCGACGGCCCCCTCCCAGATGCCGCCCCGGTCGGGTTCCCACGAGCCGTCCGGCTTTTGCTTGCTGACCAGCCACTGAACCGTCCGGTTCAGCAAGTCCGGGTCGACGTCGTGGACCCGCCGCATGTCGGCAAACTCTAACAGGCCGTAAGCCGTCAGGACCTGATGGGCCGGCGAGTCACCAAACCAGCTAAAGCCGCCCCCGGGGACTTCGAAGGTCAGGAGCCGCTGGTAGCCGATCGTGATGAAATGGCGGGCCTTCATCTCCGTCTCGGGCTGGGCCTTGCCCGTGCGCCGGAGATAGCTCAGGACCAGGACGTTCGGATAGGTCACGCTCGAAGTCTGCTCGAAACACCCGAAGGGGAGCCGGAGGAGGCTTTCCAGGCCGTCCAGGACCTGCGTGAAGGCACTCGGATAGACCCGGACCAGCAGGGTATGAGCGCCCTCGAT
>JAUQPV010000007.1 GCA_030550225.1 Acidobacteriota bacterium
GTACCTCGAATCTTTGAAATAGATTCTTGGCAGCAAAGGCGCCCAGCGCTATAACGACTTTAGGTTTAATTGAATTAATATGCCTGAATTAGAACATTAGCTTAGAACATTAGCTATGTAGACGTCTTCCCTTCTAAGATCAATGGCTGCAAGCATTTTAGTCCGCAATTGTCCAGCTCTACCTACGAATGGCTCCCCTTGTTCGTCCCCGTCTGCGCCTGGTGCTTCCCCAACAAGTAGGACGGCCAGCAAAAGGCAGAGGGCAAAGGGCATAGAGCATAGGGGCAAAGAGGGCCGGCACCGACATAACGGCCGGTTGTCTAAGGATGACATCGCCATCACTGGCGGCTCTCTGAGGTTGACGCCGGCATCACTGCCGGCGTTCGGATGGGATGGACGCCGCCGTTACCGGCGGCGCCGGGACAGGGGGACACCGGCATGACGGCCGGTGTTCCGAAGGTATGGAGGCCGATACGTCAGGGTGGACACCGGCAGGACTGGCGGCGTTCCGAATCCTCGATCCCCCACCGGCCCATCTGCAGGACGGGCGGCGCCGGGACAGGGGGACACCGGCAGGACGGCCGGTGTCCGTCGATCCCAACGCCAGCAGGGATGCTGGCGTCTATCGACTATGGGGGGATCATCCCTGACTTATCCTTAACTTGATGCGCATGGGGCAGGCCTGGTGCCTGCCTATTCGGGGCGATCTCGAGGGTGGGTGACTGTTCCAAAAGTGGTGGATAGGAGAACGGAAGAACTCATCCTGATGGGCTGGGCCCCTGCCTGGGTCCGAATCACCGGCCAAACTGCTGGAGTCCTGGAGGCCCGACCGGTCTGCCACCAAAAAATGAAACAGTTACTGCCCTTGCTTGTGTCCCGTATCCTGCGTTTTGTATCCTGTACCATTCGTCCCGTATCTTGCGCCCCTTTGCTTCTGGGGGAGGGCGGCGTCATGAGGAGGCGGGTCGATCCATTGGGGATGCTCGGGTGGGGCCTGGTCGTCGGCCTCTTGGGGTTTACGATGTTCCGGTGGGGCGGGACGCTTCCGCCGGAACGGCTCGTCCTGCACGTCGGGGCGGGCCTCCTCTTTCTGGTGACGGTCCTGACGAGGCCCTGGGCGTGTCTCCCGGCGAACCGCCTGCCGCTTCGGGCGTGGGTCGGCCTGGCCGGGTTCTTCGGGCTCGGCCTCCTGACATTGGTGCCTCTTCCGATGAACCTCTTACGGGGCGTGGCCCCCGAGACGGCCCGGGTCTGGGAGCGAGCCCAGCCCGAAGTCTTCCGTTCCATGCTCGACGGGATTCCCCAGGGAGATGCGGTCCGGGCCCTATTACCGCCGGAATGGGCCGACCGGCCGCGCCGTCCGATTTCGCTTTGGCCGGAGGGGACGTGGCATGACCTGATGGACTGGGCCGCCTGCGGGGCCGTCGCCTTCGCCGTGGCGTATACCTGGCGGCGTCGGACCCTCATCGGATGGACCCTCGGGGCCATCATCGTCCTGGCCGTATTCCAAGCCCTGTACGGACTTTTCGGATACTGGACGGGGCACTTGCCGTGGCCGGCCGCCGAACGGGCGACCGTCGACCGAGCGTCAGGCTCGTTCTACAACGCGAACCACTACGTGGACTTCCTGGGGCTGAGCCTACCGGTGGCCATCGCCGTGTGGCTCGGCTGGTGGGGGGAGCTTCGTCGGCGGCTTCCTCGGAACTTCTGGGGGCGCGTGCGGGTCGTCCTGAACACGGCGGGCGGCCTCTTTCCGGTCCTGACCCTGGGGGTCCTGGCCATCATGTTGGGAATTGGCTTTTCCCGGTCCCGGGGCGGCGTCAGTGCGACGCTCTTGGTCCTGGCCGGGATGCTCCTCTTGGGAACGCCCCGGGGGTCGAATCGACGGCCGGCGGCAGGCCTGGCTTCTCCGACGGGTAGCGGCCGCCGCCGGTGGGTCCGGCCGTTGATCGTCCTGCTCCTTCTCGGCTTAGCCCTCTTCCTGTGGGTCGGGCCTCGGCCGATTCTCGAACGGCTGGCGCTGATTCCCCAGGAACTCGAACTGGAGCCGGGTCGCCGTTTGGGGGCATGGCGGGACACGCTCCGGCTCATCGGGCGGTTCCCGGTCTGGGGGACGGGCCTGGGGACTTTCGGGGAGGCCTTCTATTCGGTCCAGTCGTTTTATTCCAACGGTCGGTGGAACGCCGCTCATAACGAACTTCTCCAGTGGGTCAGCGATACGGGCCTCGTCGGGCTGGCGGCCCTGGCCGTGTGGCTGACGGCCCTGGTCCGGTGGTTCCGACGGACGCCCATGGAGAGCGGCACGCTGGGCCTCTGGGCGTGGGGCTGTCGGATGGGCCTGGCGTACTTTGTCCTCGATAGCATGTTCGACCTGAACCTGCGGATTCCGACGAATGTCCTGCTGGCGATGGTCCTTCTGGGCCTGATGGTCGCCATGCGGCATGTGGATATGAACCGGCGGGCTGGGGTAGGGGGTGACATCGGGGTAGCGGGAAACGCCGGAGGGACAGGTTTGAAACCTGCCCCTCCGGGGTCGGAGCGGCGGGGAACATGGCGGGTCGTCCTGGCCGGCGGGGTCGGGGTCGTCCTGGTGGGGGCCTTCCTCGTGCAGTCGGTCCGGCTGTATGCCGTCGATCGGGTCGAGGAAGACCTCTACCGGGCCGTCCGGCAGGGGACGGCGGCCCCGACGGAGGGGCTTCGCCGGGCCTGGATGCTTCTGGCCGCCGGGCGGGGGACGTCCCGGCTGTATCAATATCTCGGCGTGCTGGAAACGCCGACGGACCCGTCCGTCGAGAACACAGTCCCGGCGGTCGCCGCCTACCTGATGGCTTCGGTGGCGAACCCCCAGGACTACGTGAGCCGTCGGAACCTGGCCGACCTCCTGTGGCGAACGGGCGCCCCGTCCCGGTGGCCCGAGCGACTCTGGCGGGACGCCCTGGCCATCCTCCCTTCGGAGGCGCCCCTTTGGTACGAATTGGGCCTCTTTTACTGGGTCTGGGGCCGCATCGACGAGGCCCTTGGGGCCTTCCGGGAGGCCGTCCGCTGGGACCCGGGCCTGGCGCCTCGGGCATACGGCCATCTCATCCGACTGGGCCGGCCTGAACTTCTGGAGGGAATCACGCCGCCGGACCTGCGGCCGGGGCTGGCGGAGTTCTTGATCAGGCGGGGTTTTCCTGAAGCGGCCCGGTCCGTCCTGCAGGCCGTCTTAGACGAGGGGAATCCGGAGGTCCTCCGGAAGGCTCTACCGTTGGCGGCGAGTCATCCCGAGATAGGCCTGACGGAGGCGTTCCTTGAGCGCCTGCGAGACCGTCGGAGTCGGGATCCCGACCTGATTTATTGGGACCTCGTCGGGCGGATCCGGGCCGGTCAGTGGGAGGGTCTGGACGTCGTCGTCCGGGAGGCCCTCCAGGTGGCCGACCGGACGTACGGCCGGGGCGACCGGGCGAGCCGGGACTTCCGGAATCGGCTGGCCCGGCTTCTGACCGACGCCGGCCTCCGGGGGACGGCCCAGACGATTTACATGGAAATCCTGACGCAGGACCCTTCCTACGGGGCCGCCTATCAGGGCCTGGGCCAGCTGGCGTTGCAGGAAGGGGACCTGCAGAAAGCCTTCGAGTGGTTCCGGCAGGCACCGGAGGACGATGCCGCCCGGACGGCTCTCTTCCAAGTCGGCATGCGGGCGTTCGAGACCGGCCAGACGGGCCTGGCCGAACAGGTCTTCGAGTTCATGTTCGGCCGGTGGGCCTACCGGGCGACGGGCGCTTACGGCCTGGCCCGGCTATATGAGCGGACGGGTCGGTCGGCCGAAGCCCTCGAGATGGCCCGGCAGGCGTGGGCCATGCGTCCCGACGACGTCGCCGCGGCCCTTTTGGTGGCCCGCTTGGAGTACCGGTTCGGCGACCGTCTGCGGGCCGTCCAGGCGTGGGAGCAAGTCCTGGAGCGAGACCCCCGTTCGGTCGAGGCCTATGAGGGTCTCGTCGAGTACTACCGTTCGCAGGGCCTGGCGACCGTGGCCGACGACCTGTGCCGCCGGGCGCGGGCCCAGGGCCTTCAGGTCCCTACGTGTGGGACGTGACGGCCTCCGGCCTGCTTTCTATCCGTTCCCCGGGCGCCTCGGCGGGGTCTTTCTGAGAGACGCAAGCCACGTAGCGGGCCTATAATATACACAAGTGAAATATAGGATGAGGGGACGGAGGCAGGACTCGCTGTTCGGCTCGTGAGCATGGCGTCAGGACAGCCTTTCCCATCGCTTGGGAAACACGATTTTTCAAGTTTCGTGACGACGTGACGGCATAACGACGTGACGAGGCCGATCCCGGGCCGTTCGCCCCGGCGACGGCTTCTTTCTAAACTCCGTCACCTCGTCACGACGTGACGGCGTCACGATACTTGAAAAACCGTCTTCCCCGAAGGGTCGGAAAAGCCGAATCCATGCGGGTTTGTATGAACCGAACGGCTATGGTAAGTGAGTACTCCAATTTTTTCATGGATGGGGACCCTCAGGAGGGCAACCCATGAAGGGGACCTCAAGCAAGGCCCGAGTGAAGATGGCACCGGTGGCGGAGCTCTTCCCACCTCAGGGGGAGTGGGGCGAGGAGGACTACTTCTCCCTGCCTGATACCAATCGCTATGTGGAACTCTCCGATGGGAGGCTGGTCATGCCGCCCCATCCGACCTATAGCCATCAAGACGCCTTGAAACGCTTGTTCTTACAGATGCATGCCTTCGTCGAGGCGCATCAGCTCGGAGTCGTCCAAATCGCTCCCCTGCCGGTGCGGCTGTGGCCGGGCAAGATTCGGGAGCCGGACATCTTCTTCATCGCGAAGGAGCACGCCGACCGTATCGGCGAGCAAGTCTGCGGTGTGCCCGACCTCGTCGTGGAGGTCACTTCGCCCTCGACGCTGAAGGCGGACCGGATGGAGAAGTTTCACGAGTACGCTCGGGCCGGGGTGCGCGAGTACTGGCTGGTCGACCCCCAAGCGCGTACGATTGAGGTATACACGTTGCAACAAGGGGCCTATCTGCTACGGGGCAAGTGGGGGACGGGCGAGACGGCCTCTTCCGAGTTATTGTCGGGCTTCACAGTCCGGGTGGATGAGATCATGGGATGATAGGGTGGGGGCGGGGGATAAAGTCCATGCCTATACATCATAGCAACACGGCCGGGGTGGTGGAACGGTAGACACTGGGGACTTAAAATCCCCTGGGCGGTGACGCCCGTGCGGGTTCGAGTCCCGCCCCCGGCACCCCTTGAGGTGTCGCCTGATGGAATTGCTCACTTATACGGTCGTATTGGAACGAAATGAGGACGGAGGTTACACGGTCACCGTCCCTGCGCTGAAAGGTTGTGTGACTCAGGGCCATACCATCGTTGAGGCTCTCGACCGTGCGACGGAGGCCATCGCAGGCCATGTAGAAGCCCTGGTCGCTTTAGGTAGGCCGATCCCGCCGGACTGTAGTTCAGTTCACCTGGATGTGAAACATTTAAGGGAGGCCCTGATCTTCAAGGTTACCGTGCGACTGGAGACCGCTTTCCAAGGGCGAGGATGAGGTTTGTCGAAGCTCCCCCGGGTAACGGGACGGCAGGTGGTAGCCGCCTTAAAGCGACTGGGTTTTAAGGAAATACGTCAGCGTGGCAGTCATTGTACATTGGCTCATCCGAGGACAGGCGCTATATGTACAGTTCCGGTTCACGCGGGCGAAACCCTTGCACCGAAAACGCTCAAAAGCATTCTTAGACAGGCGGGCATCCGCTTGGAAGAGTTTCGACGAATATTATAAACACTATGTAGACTTAAAATCCCCTGGGCGGTGACGCCCGTGCGGGTTCGAGTCCCGCCCCCGGCACCCCCTTGAGGTGTCAAGCAAAGGGCATAGGGCGATGTGGGTCGACACGCTGGGGTGGACGCCAGCAGTCATGCGGGCGTTCTGACAGGACCGGCACCCTGCGGTCGGCACCGGGAGGCGCTCGGGCCCGATCGGCCCGATCATGGATGGATACGGAGGAAGCACCATGAAGGATTATTACGCCATCCTGGGTGTGTCCCGGAACGCTACGGAGGAGGAGATCAAGAAGGCCTACCGCCGATTGGCCCTCCAGTATCATCCGGACCGGAACCCCGGCAACAAGGAGGCCGAGGAGAAATTCAAGGAGATTACGGAGGCTTACTCGGTCCTGATCGATAAGGAGAAGCGGGCCATCTATGACCGTTCCGGTGTCGAGGGCCTCCGCCAGCACGTCGGCGGCGACCCGGGCCGGTACTGGAATCCCGAGATCTTCCGGGACTTCGAGGACATCTTCCGCTGGTTCATGAACGGCGGGTGGGAGCGTATCTTCCACTTCAGCTGGCCCTGGGGCTGGGAGTCCTCCTGGACGGGCCCTCGGGCCGACGCTGTCCCGGGCGAAGACCTCCAGTATACGCTGGAAATCAGTCTGGAAGACGCTTACCGTGGTAAGACGGTCTCCCTGAAAGTCCCGAAGCGAGTCGTCTGTCCGCACTGTCGAGGCACGGGGACCGAAGGCCGCTATCGGGAGCAGACGTGTCCTGTCTGTCAGGGCACGGGCATGATGCAAGCCCAGCGAGGCTTTCTCTTCATCCGCCAGACCTGCTCTCGGTGTGGGGGTCGCGGTCGGGTCCTCGCCAATCCGTGTGGCCACTGTCATGGTGAGGGCCGCGTGGCCGACACCCAAACCGTCGAGGTCCATATCCCGCCGGGCGTAGACACCGGCATGCAGGTCCGCCTGCGTGGCGAGGGCGATGCGGGCATCCGCGGGGGTCCGCCCGGCGACCTGTACATCCTCATCAAGGTTCAGGAGCACCCCGTTTTCCGACGGCAGGGGGATGACCTGTACGTGGAACAGCCGATTAGCGTCTTTCAGGCTCTCGTCGGGGACGAGGTCGAGATCCCGACCCTGGACGGTTCGAAGGAGACCCTCCGTATCGAGCCCGGCACCCAGCCCGGTACGATCATCCAGGTGCCCGGCCGGGGCATGCCCCGGGTCCAGGGGAGCGGCCACGGTGACCTGTACGTCCAGGTGAAGGTCGTCGTCCCCGCCCAGATCGATGAGGAAGACCGGGCCGTCCTGGAGAAGATGGCCCGCAAGTACCACCCCGACATCGCGCCCCAGCAGAGACGGATGTTCCGCCGGATGCGAGACTTCTTCGGGGGGAGCCACTGAGGCGGGATGCGGGATGGGATTGCGGGTCACGAATCTGAGTCCCCTTTCGTTGGGCGCAGAGGATCGAGGGCCGGCTGTGGGGGACTGTTTCTGGGTATCTTGATGCCGGGACGACCCTTGGCGTTCTGGGTTTCGGACGTTGCCATGCGTGGTGATGTCCTGGCCCCTGGGGAGAGGCCGGGTGAAGGGGAAACTATCCAGGCCTTATGCTTCCTGCTCTATTCGAAACAATCGGGTTGGCATCCCGCTTCCCGTATCTCACATCTTTTCCCAATTCCCAATTCGCAATTCCCAATTCGCAATCCCATCCTGCATCTTGTATCTCGCATTCCTTCTTCTCCTGGCCTGTGCTGTCCGCCCGGGGCCGGTGCAGGTGACCGTCGAGCCGGTCGTCGAATGGACGGCTCCCGGCGACGTGGCCGAGCTCCGATGGACGGGCCGCGGTTGGGCCGCTTGGCTTCCCGCTGAGGGCGCCGTCGTCTACTGGCCGTCGGACGCCCCCAAGGACGCCTCACCGGTCCGATGGTCGGACGAACGCTGGCAGGCCCCTCGCGCTTGGGCCGTCACGGACGGGACGGTCTGGCTGGCCACGCCGACCGAGCTTCTCGCATTTTCGGAGGGATCGTCGTCCCCGTCGACCCGGATGGCATGGCCCGAGGGCGCGACCGTATGGGATGACGGCCGCCGTCTGTGGGTCGGCCATACGTCGGACGATGTCCGCATCTGTACGCCGGGCGTTGAGCCTGGGACCCCTGAATGCTGGTCGTTCCCTGAGAAGGCGGTCCGACCCGACTTCGAACTGCCGGCGTGGACCTGGTCGCCGCCGTGGTGGTGTGGTCTGCGGGTCGGGGCGAGCGACGCCGGAAAGGCCCGGCCGGCCGAGGTCCTTTGCCAGCGGGGCGTGCGGGCGGGCCTGCCGTCGAGGGCTACGGACTGGGGAAGGTCCCAGGTACTGGGTGCCGGGGCCCGGGGAAACGATCAGGGCCCTCGGTGGGGCCTATCCGGGTACGAGGGATTTCGGGTCATCCCGACCGCCTCTCTCCTGGAGACTCTGAAGGCGAGACCCCAGTCTCCCGTGTTTAGCTGGATGAACACCGTGTTTAAGTGTGTAAACACCTGGGGGGAGCGGACCGATCCCGAGCGGGTGTCCCCGAATGAGAAGAGCGGCCGCTGGGACCCGGAGCGGCATGGATTTTGTAAGGAAGGCTCAGACGTGCCGCTGACGGGCGGCGGATGCGCGCGTCGTGACGTCCGGTGTGGCGGTGGGCCGTACGCCGGGAACCTGTGTGCGGGTGGGTGGGCGGCGTCTACCCTGAGGTGGTGGGCCAGCGTCTCGGCGGTGGCGGCGGGGGAGGGCCCGCGTGCGAAAGGGGGCCGTCTGCCGGAGTTCCTGGACCCGTGGAATAGTCCATTCCACAAGGTCAGACCGAAAGAGGGGTCGCCGCTTCAGGAATCCCCCCGAATGCAACCGGTGCAGGGTCTGGTCGGGGGAGGGACGCCGGCGCCTTTGGCATGGCGGCGGTCGTTTCAGATCCCGGCTGGGGCAGACGTCACGGTCCTGCGCGTGTGGATCGCCTCGACCAGGGTCTTTGTCTCGACGGGCCGGTGGGCGTGGCTGTGGGACCTCGAACGGGGCCGTCTCCGGTGGCGGTTGGACTTAGGTGCCAGCGTGACCGTGCCCCCGGTCTGGACGACCCGGGACGTCCTGGTCGTCGCCACGCGGGGCCTTCTGCTGTATGCCCTGGATACTCGCCATGGCGACCGACTGTGGGTCCTGCCGCTTCAGGCGCCGGTCACGCGAATGCTCCTCCTGCAAGATACGGGATGCGAGATGCGGGATACGGGATGTGAGGGTAAGGGGGACACGTCGGCAGGGACATCGGCGTGGGTCGCTCTCACGTTGATGGATGCGCCTCCGATGATCGTGGACGTCGCGACCGGCAAGACCCTCTGGCAGGCAACAGATTGGACGGCCTGGGATGCCGCCGGGGGCGACGACGCAACGGTCGCTTGGGCCGGCGCGGACCGCAAGATTCGGGTCTTCCGAATTCGTCCCCAGCCGACCGTCCGTGGGCCCGTCCGCCCTTAACAGGGCCGTTCGGTTCGTAAGAATCGCATCGGGACAGCCCTCTTCACCGCCCGAAATAAAGGGCGAACAGCGAATGGGGCCCTACCTCCCTATCTGCCGACCTGCCCATCTGCCCAATGCCTGAAAAATCGGCCTCCTCGAAAGGTCCGGAAGGCCGAGGGCATCCGGGTTCTCTGGAGCCGAACGGATCTGTTTAGGATTCCGTGCCTGGACCCCCCACTTGACGCAGTGCATCCTGCATCGATCCCGCAAAGCACCGGTCGTGGATCGTCCGAACGAGGTCTGTCAACCGCTCGGTCGGGACCAGCACGGGGATGGCCGCATCGGTGGCCCACTCGTGCAAGACCCGGGCGGGCCAGGGGGCAACGTCGTCTGTCGAGAGGTAGGACCGCAGGTTTTGACCGACGATCATGATGAGGCTGGCGGTCGTGACGTGGACGCGTGTGGCCCCAAGCCGGCCGGGTTTCTCCCGAAGGGATTCGGGGACTTGCGCCCCTGAAATCAGGAGCGTGATCGTCGGGGGCCACTGCTGGGCCATGACGGCCAGGGGCCGGAATTCCCGGTAGAGGGCCCGCAGGAGCCGGAGCAAGGGCCGCCGGAGGGGAAGGGCCAACTCCAGGCGGACCAGGGTCACGTGGGGCAGGTGAGCGATGACGTGGGGCCCGTCCGGGAGGCGGGCGTCCATATGGATGGTCGTGCCGGGTGCCTGAAGGTCCTTCAAGCTTCGGATGATGACGGGGATGCCCCGACGGTAGACGAACCCCAGCATTTCGGGATGGAACCGCTTGACGCCCAATTTGGCCAGCAGGACTGCTTCTTCATAAGGGACGGCCGGGATCGTGAAAGCCGTCGGGACCAGCCGGGGGTCGGCCGACATGATGGCGGCCACGTCGGTCCAGAGGATGACTCGGGTCGCTTTCATGACGACGGCGATCAGGGTCGCCGTTAAGTCCGAACCGCCGCGGCCCAGGGTCGTCGTCCGGCCAGCGGCGGACCGACCGATGAAGCCGGGGACGACGGGGACGATGCCTTCCCGGAGGAGGGCCGTCAGGACTTCTCGCGTCCGCAGGCGCGTCTCGGGAAACAGGGGCTGGGCATGGCCGTGTTGGTTATCCGTCTGGATCAATCGCCGGGCGTCGGCCCAGGCCGAAGCGAAACCCTGCTGACGCAAAAATAGGGTCAGCATGTACGACGAACTGAGCTCGCCCAGGCTCAGGAGGCGGTCCATGGCCGCCGGCGGGGTCTCCCGGAGGCGGGCCATGCTGGAGAGAATCGACTGGGCACTGCGATGGAGTCGGTCGTAGAAACGCAGGAACTGCGTGAGACCCGGGGGTTGCAGGAGTCGTCGGGCCCAGTTTGCATGCCGTTCCTGCAGGAGCCGGAGGGCCTCGAGGGCCGCCGGTCGACCGCCGTCGACCGCCCGACGGGCGGCGCGCAGGAGCTCGTCGGTCACGCCGTGGAGGGCCGACACGACGATCACGTTTGCACCTGGCGACTGCCGGAGCACCTCGGCGACCTGTCCGAAATCTTCGGGCGCCCGAAGGGCGCCACCCCCGACTTTATGAACAGTCAACGGACGTTCGTTCATGGGAAGCCATCCTCGATGCCGAATTGCCGGACTGCCGAACTGCCGGATCTACACCGGGTTCAACGATACCGACAGCTCGGCGTTTAACAGGACTGCCCCGGCCGCACCCCGGATGAGGTTGTGGACCAGGACCGTGCACAGCACGCGGCCGGCCTGGCCCCGGACCCGACCGACGTGGACGACCATCCCCTGGCCCTCGTCCCGGTCGAGGGCCGGCTGGGGCCGGTCGACTTCCGTCCAGACCCGAATCGGCCGGCCTACGCCGGAGGGAAGCTGGCGGACCCAGTCCGGCGGTCGGAAGTCCTGCCACACTTCGGCGGCCCGCTCCGGCGTCATGTCGGCGTCGCCCTCGATGACGAGGGCCAGCGTGTGACCGTGGCGGACCGGCACGCGATAGCAACTGGGGATGATCTCGACAGGGTAGTCGACGACCCGGGCCCCCTGGAGCCAGCCCAGAATCTTGGGCGGTTCTTTCTGGAGCTTCTCTTCCTCCCCGGCAATCCAGGGGATGACGTTGTCGGCGATGGGCAGGGCCGCCAAACCCTGGAGGCCCGCCCCGGACACGGCCTGGAAGGTCGTCACGTAGACCCGCTCGAGGGACCACCGCTTCGTCAACGGACCCAGGGCCATCGCCAGGCCGGCGACGCAACAGTTGGGATTCGTCACGATGAAGCCCTTCCATGTCGATTCCCGATACTGAACGAGGGCGTAGTGGTCGGCGTTGACCTCCGGAATGAGGAGCGGAACGGTCGGATGAAGCCGAAAGGCGCTGGCATTGCTGAAGACCCGGTGGCCCCGCTGAGCCCACTGGGGCTCCAGCTCCCGGGCAAGGCTGGCGTCGATACAAGACAGGATGATGGGCGTCTGTAAGTCGGTCGTCACGTCCAGGACCGTCCGGTCGGCCACGTCCGGTGGGATCGACCCCGGCAGGACCCATCGGACGGCGTCCCGGTACTTCAAGCCGGCGCTCCGTTCGGAGGCCACAAGGGCCTCGACGGTAAACCAAGGATGTCCATGCAGGGCGGCGACCAGCGCCTGGCCGACGGCACCGGTCGCCCCGACGACGGCGACGGGAATCCTAGACATCGCTGACTCCTTTTGGATAGGGCACATGGGTAGTGGGCAAAGGGCATAGAGCAAAGAGCCAAGAGCCGAGAGCTAAGCGCTAAGAATCTAACCTTATGTCCTTTGATCCATGCGCTGTGCTCTTTGCTCTTTGCCCTTTGCTTTGGAATGGGGGTCTGAAGAGAAGCGGCTATCGAGGCCGAACCGACGGAGTCGGCCCCGTCATGTCGTCACGCCATCACGGCGTCACGAGGCTTGCGATGCGGTCCCACAGGGCCTGGAAGGCGTCCAGGTTCGGCCGAATGGGACCGTACACCTGGGGCCTCACGTCCGTCACGGCCTCGAGGGTCTTCAGGCCGTGGCCCGTGATGGCCAGGACGACCGACTCGTCAGGCGGGATGTGGCCTTCTCGGATAAGGCGAGCCGCCGCCGCGACGACGACGCCGCCGGCCGGCTCCGTGAAGATGCCCTCCGTCTCGGCCAAGAGGCGGATGCCCTCCCGGACCTCGTCGTCGGAGACGGCCACGCCTTGGCCGCCCGTCTGCCGGATGGTCCGCAGGGCGTAACGGCCATCGGCCGGATTCCCGATAGCCAGCGAGCGGGCGATCGTGTGAGGGCGCTCGGGGGTGATGACGTCGGCGCCCTGCTGGAAGGCATGGACGATGGGGCCACAGCCCTCTGCCTGGGCCCCGTGCATACGGTAGGGCTTGTCTTCGACCAGGCCCAGCCGGATGAATTCCTGGAAGGCCCGATGAATCTTCGTGATCAACGAACCGCCCGCCATGGGGACGATGACATGGTCGGGAATCTGCCAGCCCATCTGCTCGGCGATCTCGTACCCGACCGTCTTAGAACCCTCGCCGTAGTAGGCCCGCAAGTTGATGTTGACCATGCCCCACCCGTAGGCCTCGGCCAGCTCATAGCACAGACGGTTGACGTGGTCGTAATGACCGTCCACCGTAATGAGGATCGGATTGTGGACAGCCGTCGCCACGACCTTGCCGACTTCCAGGTCGGCGGGGACGAAGATCACGGCCCGAAAGCCGTGGCGGGCCGCCTGCGCCGCGACCGCGTGGGCCAGATTGCCCGTCGACGCACAGCCGACGACAGTCATCCCCCGCCGACGGGCCCACGCCAGTGACGTGGCCACGACGCGGTCCTTAAACGACAGGGTCGGATGGTTCGCCCCGTCGTTCTTCACGAAGACCCCGGGGTGGCCCAGGGCCTCCCCGAGCCGACGGGCCGGCCACAGCGGCGTCCATCCCGTGCGGTCCCCGATGGAGTCCGTCGGGTCCACGGGCAGGAGGGCCCGGTAGCGCCACATGCTGGGCGGGCCCTGCTCGATGGCCGACCGACTCAGGTGCCGTCGGACAGCGTCCCAGTCATAGGCTACGTCCAGAGGTCCCAAACAGCGGTCACACGTCGCCGCAGGGATTTCATCGAACTGAGCGCCACACTCTCGACACACAAGCCCTCGGATGAAAGCCATGGTCCCACCTCTAATTGGTGTTGGTCCTGGGTGTTGGGTGTTAGGTACGACCCGGAGCGCAGACGTCCCCGTCTGCCGGAGCGTAGACGTCCCGTCTGCCGGAGCGTAGACGTCCCGTCTGCCGGAGCGCAGACGTCCCGTCTGCCGGATCGCAGACGTCCCCGTCTGCGAGAATGCAGACAGCCCCGCCTTCGGAAACGCAGGCCTCCGGGCTTACAGGTGCCCTCCCACCGAACACCCAAGACGAACCCCGAATTTTTTGGGATTTTCGACGCGACGCCGGGGGCTGAACGTCGCTCAGGTTCGGGTTTGGCTGTCAGTCGACCCGAGGAGGTGTTGCGCGAGGCAACGCCTGCCTCATCTGCCAGGCCGAGTCTCACCCCGGCCTGCGGGAGTTGGCACCGGACGCCCGCGGGCGCGAGCCGGCTGCCGCGGCTTCACAGGGCCCGTTCCCTCCGCCGCTCTGGATAAGACAGGCCATACCATGAACCCGACGGAGGCCTATTGTACTGACCGACACCGAAAAGTCAAAAACGGCGGGTGTCGCGGCGGGATGCGAGGCGTCCAGCCGAGCCATCAGTTCGGGAGAGCAGGGGCGACCGGCCCGTCCCTCCGTCCCTCAGGCAAATGGCGAATAGCGAATGGCGAATGGTACCCTATCTCCCTACCTCCTCCCGTCGCCCCATCCCGGGGGCAGGATGAGGGCAGGCACATAGGCCTGCCCCTACCCCCTACCTGCCCATCCGCCGACCTGCCCACCTGCCTATCTGCTGACCTGCCGACCCTTGCATCCTACATCCCGCATCTTGTATCCTGCTGAACCTTCCCGATTCACCTGGCGATTTCCCCGTGGAGGTCCCCGATGCGACGAACCCTCTGGCTCGGACTGATCGGCTTCAGCGTCGTCACCTCGATGTTCACGGCGGCGGCCACGCCCTGGCCGACCGGATTTGAGACGGCCATCCGTATCGAACAGCTTCGGGCCGACCTGCAGTTCCTGGCCGATGACCTCCTGGAGGGCCGGGCCCCCGGCACGCGGGGTGACCGCCTGGCGGCTCGGTACATCGCCACGCGGCTGGCCATGATGGGTCTGGAGCCCCTCGAGGGTGCCCCGGACTATCTTCAGCCCGTCCCGATGGTCGGCGTGACGGCCCGGCCGGAACCCCTCCGGGTCGAGGTCCGGGGCCAGACCCTGGAGTTCCAACCCGTGCAGGATTTCGTCGTGTGGAGCGGCGTTTACGAACCGGCCGTCTCCATCGCCGACGCCCCCCTCGTATTCGTCGGCTACGGCATCGAGGCGCCCGAATACCGATGGGACGACTACAAGGGCCAGGACATGCGGGGTAAGGTCCTGCTCATGTTCGTCAACGACCCGCCGGCCCCGCCGTCGGAGCCGAACCTCTTCGAAGGCAAGGCGATGACCTACTACGGGCGCTGGACGTATAAGTTCGAGCAGGCCTACCGGAAGGGCGCCCTGGGCGCCTTCGTCATCCATGTCCCGGACATGGCGGGCTATCCGTGGCAAGTCGTTCAAAGTTCCTGGACCGGTGAGCAGGTCCACCTGGACGTCTCCGGCGTGGAGCCAGCCCTACCCGTCAAGGGCTGGATCCAAGAAGCGGCCGCCCGACAGATCCTCCAGGCCGCCGGTTACAGCTTGGACGACTTGCTCCGACGAGCCGCCCGGCGGGACTTCCGACCCATCGACCTTGGCGTTCGGGTCACCGTCGAATTTCACCAGGAGACCCGAAGGTTCACGTCGCAAAATGTAGCGGCGGTCCTGCGGGGGGCGGACCCCGACCTCCAGTCAGAGGCCGTCCTCTACACGGCCCACTTCGACCACCTGGGCATCGGGCCGGCCGTGCAGGGCGATGACATTTATAACGGGGCGTATGACAACGCCTCGGGCGTGGCGGCCGTCCTCGGCGTGGCCGAGGTCTACGCCCATCTGGCCCGGCAGGGCGTTCGGCCCCGGCGTTCCGTCCTGTTCTTGGTGGTCACGGCCGAGGAGGCCGGCCTCCTCGGGTCGCTCTATTACGCCAGCCGGCCCCTGTGGCCCCTCGATAAGACGGTCGCCAACATCAACTTAGACGGTGTCAACGTGTGGGGACCGACGGAGGACTTCGTGCCCCTCGGGATGGACCGGACGACAATGGATGAAGTCCTCCAGGAAGTCGCCCGGGCGATGGGCGTGACCCTCCGGCCGGACCCGTTTCCCGAAAAGGGTTACTTCTTCCGGTCCGACCACTTCAGCCTGGCCCGGAAGGGCGTCCCGGCCGTCTCCGTAGAGGCCGGGACTCATTACGTCGGAAAACCCCCGGATTGGGGTGAAAAACTCCATGAAGAGTACATCGCCCGGCACTATCATCAGCCCAGCGATCAGTACGACCCGGCGTGGCCATTGACCGGCATGGCCCAGACGGTAGAATGGGCTTTCCGGGCCGGTTGGCTCCTGGCGACCCGAGACGCTCGGCCCGTCTGGAAGCCGGGTCGGGCCGTCCGGGTCCCGGGGTTTTAAAGGTTGACACCGGGATGACTCCCGGTGTTGGGATGGGACGGACGCCGCCGTCACCGGCGGCGCCAGGACAGGATGACACCGGCATGACTGCCGGTGTTCCGAAGGTATGGAGACCGATACGTCGGGGTGGACACCGGCATGACTGCCGGTGTTCCGAGGATGGACGGCGGGATGGCTTCCGGCTCGGGATGTGGACACCGGCAGGACGGCCAGTGTGCGGAGGATGACACCGGCATGACTGGCGGCGTCGGGGCAGGGGGACACCAGCATGAGTTGGTAGCGCGGCGATTCATCGCCGCACCGTATGCAACGCGCAATGAATTGCGCTACTACCAACCTTAAGATGAGAGCCGGCACTCTGAGGGGGACAGCGGGATGACTGCCGGCTCTCTAAGGTAGACGTCGGAGGGTCAATGTTCCCTGACTTTCCTCGTCACTTTGTCACTCCGTCACTTTTAGGTCATCGATGCGGCAAACCGTCCTGACCATCGGTACGTTCGACCCGACGGGCTATGAGGGCCTGGCCGTCGACTTGCGGGTTCTGCACACGTACCGGACGTACGGCCTCAGCGTGGCGACGGCCATCTTAGCCCATAACACTCAAGCGGTCCTGGGCGTCTACCCCGTTCCCTTGGAGCACGTGGGGGCCCAATTGGAGGCCGTCTTCAACGACGTGAAGGTCCTGGGCGTCAAGGTCGGGGCCGTCCCGGACCTGAAGACGGCCGAGCTCGTCGCTGGCGTGCTTCAGGACATGAACGTACCAGTCGTCGTCGTGGACCCCGTCTGGCGTTCAGCGACCGGCTACGCGTTCCATACGGCCGAGGGCCTGCGGTCGTGGACCCACATCTTGGGGCCCGTCGCCACCGTCTTGACGCCGAACGTCGAGGAGGCGGCCGCTCTCAGTGATATGGACTCCATCGCCGACATCACGGCCATGAAGGCGGCCTGCGAGATCATCCATCACCGGTACCGACCGGCGCACGTCGTCGTCAAGGGTGGCCGGCTCTCCGGCCTGGTCCGAGCCACGGACGTCCTCTACGACGGTCGGCGCCACCACGTCTTGGAATACCCCTGGACCCGAAGTCCGAACCGGCTCGGGGCCGGCGACACCTTCGCCACCGTCGTCGCCGCCCTGCTCGTGCAAGGGAATTCAGTCCAGCAGGCGGTGACGACGGCCAAGCAGTTCATCGCCCGGGCGATGCAGCATACTTTCCAAATCGCCCGGGGTCCCGTCCAGCCCTTGAACCTCACCATCCCGCGGGTGTAGGAATAAGACGAATTGCGGATTGGGAATTGCGAATGGTGAATTGCGGATTGCGAATCAAAACCCTCTGCCGGTGGGAAAGGGCAGGCTGAGGACTTTGATTCAAAGCCCCTTTCTCATTGGGATGGTAGTGAATGGCCGAAGAGGACCGGCCGTCATGCCGGCGTTATCCCCGCCCTTGGCCCTTCGCTTTTTGCTCTCTGCCCTTTGCGCTTTGCCCCTTGCCCTCTGCAGGAGCCAGCCGGGATTCCTGGCGCCAGGCCCATGCGGATCACTACTATCGGGATCAGGGACTTTTGATACGGGTTCATCCTCCCAGACGGATCTTGATAGGTACCGAGGATGGATTGCGAATTGCGAATTGGAAATGGGGAATTGCGAATGGTCGATTGCGGACAGGGATATTCTTAGATGGAAGCGGTGAGGCTTGGAATGCGCCCTAAACCATGGACACAAATCCGCAATCCACAATCCGCAATTCGCAGTCCAGACGGTGCCTCCAAGTCGGCACGGTCCCTTTGGGCCGTGGGCGGGCTTATGATCGCTTACATCGGCCTCTTGAACCTGCTGGGCTCGCAGATGCCGGTGGTCCGTCCGTCCCAGCCGATCCCGGCCCCCCGACCCGAAAACGCCCCCGGGATGACGTGTGCCGACGTGGAGGGCTCCCATGCCGAGGCCCTGACGCCGCCTGGACGGGACATCTTTCATTGGGGGGAAACGTCCGTCGGGCCTTCTCCGCCAGGGGAAATTCCTTCCGACACGGCCCAGCCGCCCGTCGTATCCATACCAGACGTCGCCCGTCCGACGGCCTGGGTCCTGCTGGGCGTCCTCCAGACGGAGGGCCCCCCCGTCAGCGTCTGGCAGTTCGGGTCGGATACATTGACCTTACAGGAGGGCGACCGTCTCGGGGCCGGCGTTCGTATCCAGGCGATCCGCCCCGACGGCGTCGTCCTGGCCCTTCCCCGGGGGACGTCCCGCTACGTGCCGGTGGGAACGGCCTTCCAGCCGTAGGGTCCGAATTGCGAATTGCGGATTGCGGATTAGCAGGGCCGTTCGGTTCATGAAAAGGGCGTCAGGACGGCCTTTGCGACTGCCCGGGAAGCACGATTTTTCAGACAGAATGGGTGTTGGGTGCTGGGTGTTGGGTGTTGGGTGCTGGGTGTTGGGTTCTAAAAAAGGGGGGGACCTAACACCCAACACCCAGCACCGAGCACCGATTTTTCGAAGGGTCGGAAAAGCTGAATCTATAGGGGGATTCACAAACCGAAAGGCTCTGTTATGGAACTATGAGTCAAAGGGTCCGCCTGCCGGCCTGTTGGAAATCATGGGATTAAGAACATTTCTGTCCGCAACCGACCATTCGCAATGCCCCATTCCCAATCCGCAATCCATCCGATGAATCCCCTGGCGGCCTTCTTCGAGGAACACGAGACATGGATGGGGGTCGCCCTCGAGGCGGCCCGGCAAGCGATGGCCCGGGGCGAGGTCCCCGTCGGGGCCGTCTTGGTCTATCCGGACGGCCGATTTTACGTGGCTACCAACGCCATGGAGGCCCGCCGGTCGGCGTTGGAACACGCCGAGATCCGCGTCCTCCGGCAGGCCCTCCGGTCCGCCCAAAGCCGATGGCTGTCGGAGGCGACCCTCTACGTCACCCTGGAGCCCTGCCCGATGTGCGCCGGCGCCATCCTGCTGACCCGCATCCCCCTGGTCGTGATCGCCACGCCTGACCCCCGGGCCGGCGCCTGCGGGACCGTCGTGTCTGTCCTGGGCAACCTCGCCTTCAATCACCGCCCCGTCCTCGTATGGGGCGTCCGGGCGGCCGAGGCCCGCCAACTCCTCCGGGATTTCTTCCGGAAAGGGCAGAGAGCAAAGCGCAAAGGGCAAAGCGCATAGGGAGGAAAGGGCACAAAGTTTGGTAATGCTCAGGGAATGACTGATCTCTCGGAACGCCGGGAGTCATCGTAGAGTGTGACTGCCAGGAATATGGCGGTCACTTGATTGGAACCTATTTTGTTTCATAAACCCCTTCTCCTTGTGGGAAGGGGCCGGGGGTGGGCCCTCACCACCGACCCCTCCCACGGGGAGGGGGAGCCGTGGGATTTGTGAGACCCCTTCCTCTCAGAACGCCGGGAGTCATCCCGGCGTCCCCCCTGTCCTGGCGCCGCCGGTGAAGGCGGCGTCCATCCTATCAGAACACCGCCAGTCATGGCGGTGTCTTCCTTATGGAACCGGCAGTGATGCCGGTGAACTCATCTCAAAACCCTCTCCCTGGGGGAGAGGACAGGGTGAGGGCCCCGATCCAGAACTTCTTCCTCGCTGGGATCCGGGACTTTTGAAACGAGTTCGATCCGCAATACCATCGCTGAAGGTGCGGGGAGTACCTCTCGGAACGCCGCCAGTCATGGCGGCGTCCCCCTGTCCTGGCGCCGCCGGTGACGGCGGCGTCCATCCCATCCCAACACCGGGAGTCATCCCGGTGTCAACAGGCAATTCGCAATTCCCCATTTCCAATTCGCAATCCGCCATCCACCATCCATTCGGAAGGTCCATTCCGTGACCGCCCAGAGGTCCAATTTTTGGACCCCTCGGGGACAGGCCGACCCGGGCGGGTCGGCCCAGGACCGGGGGAAATCCTTCGTACAATCCACGATCCGCAGGCTTGACACCGCGGGCCCCTATACGACTGGCACGAGGGTTGTTAGTATTTCCTCTCGGCAGTTCGGGAGTTCGGCAATTCGGCAGTCCGGCAGTTCGGGAGGGCCGTTCGGCGGCAGACATAGAAGGCAAGGGGCATGGAGCGTTCCAAGTCCTCACGTCTCCCTGAAGTTTTCTTAGAGCGCCTGACAAAACATCCTCTCCCTGCGAGAGAGGGTTTTGTCCGGCTCCGGCAATGCCCGAGTTTCCGAATTCCCGAACTGCCGAATTGCCGACCTGCCCATCTGCCTATCTGCTTTCCAATCTCACCTCCGGAGGTTTCCGATGCTGAAACGTAAAAAGGGTCGGGGGTTCTCCCTGATCGAACTCCTCATCGTCGTGGCGATCATCGGCATCATCGCCGCGATCGCCATCCCGAACCTGATGTCGGCCCTCCAGAAGGGCCGTCAGAAGCGCACGATGGGCGACATGAAGTCGCTCGGCACGGCTGTCGAGTCGATCAACGCTGAATGTGGCGCCTACCCGGCGGGTACCAATAGCGGTGACTTGGGTACTGACTGTAAGACTCCAGGTGTGTTAGTTCAAAACCTCTCTAAATCAGGTGCGCTTCAGAACCCCATCGTCTGTGACGGTTGGCGACGACCAATGAACTATCTATCGCCCGTCGCTAATGACCCCGGCACTGTCACGACGGTGGGTGACCCCAATTGTACGACTGTCTTCGGCACGGACTGGAAGATGACGGCATCCCTTCGGAGCCTCGGCCGGGATGGCGCCATAGACTGTGACCATGCTAAGTGGGACGCTACGAACAACATTTACGTACCCAATGGCACGCCCTGCGTTGGTGGCGGTACAACCTGTCAAGGCTTCGGCAACGTGGCCTGTGATATTGCCTTCGCCGGTGGTCAATTTGTGTCCTTCCCCGAGGGCTTCCAGAAATAAGGATATAGCATCACCTCTCGGGTGAGAGGGCCCGCCCTTGAGGGCCCTCTCACTCCCTGCGCCTTCAGTCAGTCTTTAGTCCTTACTCGTGTTCAGGACTCTCCCTTTGGGAGAGGGTTTCCTTCAGCGGGGAGAAGGGTGGATGGTGTTGCTTCAGCGTTACTTTCCCACCTGCCTGTTCGCGTGAGGAGGGACTCGTCTCAAAACCTCTCCACGGGGGCATTAAAAGCCGACAGTTAGTCGTCAGGACGCCGACCGCTACGGCGGTGTCATCCTTAAGGCCGGACGCACAGGACGGCGGGCGTCAGAGGAGCCTTGAGTGTCACCCCCTAAGCTCCCCAGGGGAAGCTTGTTTGAAAACCCTCTCTCCCCGTGGGAGAGGGTAAGGTGAGGGCCGGGATAAGGGAGGGGGATATGCCAGTTCGAAGGACCGACAAGAGGCGGTCAGGCTTTTCTCTGATCGAACTCCTCATCGTCGTGGCGATCATCGGTATCATCGCCGCGATCGCCATCCCGAACTTGCTATCGGCCATGCAGAGGGCCCGTCAGAAGCGGACGATGGGCGACATGAAGGCCCTGGGTAATGCCATCGAGTCGGCGTTTACCGACTGTATCGCCTATCCTCCGACAGACGGCGACCTGGGACAGACCGACTGTCGGACACCGGCGGGTATCTCGCCGGGCCTTCAGCAGGGTGGTTGGTGGTTTCAGCAGCCGGTCATATGTGACGGCTGGCGACGGCCCATGCATTATTTGGGTTTAGGCGTGAAAGGCGGCAGTCCTGTGGACGTGAAGGATCCGAACTGCACTCAGATATGGGAGAGCCCGTGGGCTACGCATTACAGTCTACGGAGCCTTGGGCGGGACAATCAGCCCGACTGTACCCACGCAAAGTGGAATCCTACTTTGTATGTGTACGAGCCAGAAGGTACCTGCGTACCGACTTGCGCCGGTTTTGCCGAGGTCCGATGCGACATCGTATTTGCGGGCGGTCAGTTCATCGCTTTCCCGGAGGGGATGCAGAGGTAAAGGCCCATCGTCTTGGGTAAAAGGCAAAGAGCATAGAGTCAAGAGCAAGGACTGAGAGGCTGGGGTCCCCACGCACCATAGGCGAGTTCCGGGCCCTGGGAGCTTCACATAGGACTCCCCCGGAGCGTCCCTCTTGTGTCCAGACGGCGGTATCGGGCCCATCTGACTCCACCCAGGATAAAGGTGAGCAGGCTCAGACCCAAGCCGACCGGCAGGCCGGCGGGTGTATAGGACCACTCGACATGATGGGTCCCGGCCGAGACCTCGACGGCCATGAAAGCATGATTGGCCCGGAGAAGGGGCACAGGTCGACGGTCTACCAAGACTTTCCAGCCAGGATCCCACGTTTCTGAGAAGACGACATACCCCGGACAGTCAGTCGTCACGGTCACATCCATCCGGTGGTTGGAAGCCCGTCGGTATTCCAGGCGGTGGGCGCATGGACTCGAAGTGAGTTGTCGACTGCCGAGTAATAAGACTTCCCGTCGGGGATCCCAAGAGGAGCTGAACAGGGTCTGCAGGAGGGTCTGGGGGTCCTGGAAAGACCGACTTGAGGAGACGAAATACACGGGCGGCAGGGCCTCTTCATGCTTATATACGTAGTAATCCGTGTAAGCGCGGACACGGCCCAGGACCTGAAGGTCTGGAGGCCCCATTCCTTGGGGGGCGATGAGGACTGTTACGCCCGCGGCGGTTAAAATAGGCCGGCACTGACTCCACGGCGTGTTTAGGAAGTCTCGGACCAGGTCGCTGACCCAACGGTTTTGAACCCCTCCGACGTCTCTATGAAAAATCATCGGTATATCATATAGAGTTCCCAGCCAGAAGTCGAGACTCTCCATATCGAGGATCCGTCGGTACAAGACACTTGGTTCGGGGAGTTGCTCTAAGGGTATCGTCCCCGGCGGGGCCTCAATGCGGACCAGGCGGCCGAGACCGATGTGGTTTCGGACAAGGATAGCCAAGTCAGGCACTTGATAGAGGTTGCGGGGTGCGTATACGTTCACGTGCTGAGCGGCGGCGAAGAGGTCGGCGGCTACGATGGCGACCAGGAGCCTTTTTTGCCAGGGACGGGGCCGGTACCAGCGATAGAAAAACAGGAGGAGGGTAGTCAGTGTGACGATGAGGGTGTGGGTCAAGGACCGTTGCAAGCCTTGATCCATCGTCGGGTCCCATCGGTGGAAAGTCCAGCGAGCCCATCGCTCTGCCCAAGCCGGGACGAAGCGCCAGAGGGCCCAGACGGTGACCCAAGCGGCCCCGAATATCCATGAGACGGTAAGAAAAGTTCGGTGAGACCTTCTTGGGAAGGGCTCATGGTCGTCCGCCATAAGCCACTCCAGGCCTCGGGCCGCCAGGAGTGTGAGGGGCAGGCAAGTCAGCAAAAAGTACTTACTGGGAAAACGAAACCAATTCCAAGGGGGGTAGCGGTAGAGCTCGGCGACCCCGGGCAGGTGGGGGCCTAAGCTGAATCCCACACCGACCAGGGCCGTGGTCACCAGCCAACCTTTCAGAGGCCAGGGCCAGGGGTCGGGACGTCGCGCCCGCAGGCCCGCTAAGGCCAGGAGGAGAGTGGGAGCGCCAACGTAAATACTGGTCAAATAAGGCAAGGTAGGGTCTAAGGCCTGTCCCCAGAAGTCTCGTTGAAATTGCTTATCGATGCGGCCCATAAACTCAGGCAGGACTAATTCAGGTAGCCGTTTTGGATGGATAGGCCATGTCGTCACGACGACGTAAGGGATACCCTGGGGCCGCCTCGATGAAAGAAACTGGTAGAGGGCGGGTAGGACTTGAAAGGCCGTGACGCCCAAGACGCCGATAACCCATAGCCCCCAGTGGACCGCGCCTTGCCAGACCCTCAGGATGGGGCGAACGCCTTCCCTTCGTGGGGACCCGGAAAACTGGGATGGGGCCAATAAGGCCCATCCCAGCAGAAAAGCGGTGGTCATCGCCATTACTTCTGGCGACCCGCCCAGGACTTGGAGAGCACCCAGGGTGACCGAAGCGACCAGCCACCGTCGGCGTCTCTCAAGGAACCAACGGTGCCATGCTCCCAAGACCCATGGCCAATAGGTCATGGAGATGAAGATGCTCATCAAGTTCATCAGGGACAAGAGGGGGCCAGTGAACGCATAGACGTAGGCACTTAGTAGAGAAGCCGTCCGGCTGAATCCCAGACAGCGTCCCAGCCAATAGGCTCCCAGGGCCGCCCATAGGACGTGGACGACCAATTCGACATTAAAAGCGGTAATAGGCGAAAAGACCCAATAGAACCCAATCGTCGGATAGGCCGGTAGGTTGACGACGTTGGACCAGTAAGGCTGACCTCCTTGAATGAGGGGATCCCACCAGGGAAGCTCTCCGGCCTGGAGCCATCGGGCTAGCCGGAGGCGCTGGGGATAGAATTGGACCGAGATGTCTCGATAAAAGAAGGTCTCTCCGCCAAAGAGGGGTCGGTAGAAAAGGATCAAGACGGTTAAGGTTAACAGCCCCAGCTCCGGCCGGCGGAGCGGCGGGAACCGCCGGAGCGCGTCGGTAGTGATCTTCATAGGCCCGTACCCTGGTCCATCATTAGGCGCTTACAGCACTCCTTCCGATAGAATCCTGGCTCGTGGGGCATCGGCGTGTCCCCAGAAACTAAGAGCTCCCGGTATCATAGGCTTCAACGTAGGACCTTTATTACCACACCTTCTCTCGCAAGAGGTGGGGTTTAAAGATCAAGGAATCCGGGTGGGGCTCGACCCGGGCCATCTGGGGGTTGTACCGGAAGGGTCGGCCCTCGGGGTCGGTCAGAGGGCCCTGGTAGCCGATGGCCCGGAGCTCCCGCAGGTCCTTCGGAATATAGCCTCGGAGGGTATAGAATCGCTCGACCCACCGCTGGATTTCCCGGGCTTGGATCCACAACTGCAGGTCGTGGATGTGGGATTTCGCGACGCGGCCGGTGAAGCTGTCCGGGGCTGTCTGGGCCACGTAGCGCCAGAGGTTCAGGGCATCTTCCAAACTACCGAGTTCACCCTTCATGCGGGCCTTCCAGGAAATCGTCCAGGGAGGTGCACCGGGGATTCGGGAAGCTTTGTCGAAGTATTCGTATGCTTTTCGGAAGTCCCGGGCCTGGTACCAGCTGTAGTAGCCGGCGTCGACGGCGATTTCCCAGGCGTCGGGGTTGTTTTTTAGGCCGAGGTCGAGGATCGGGAGGGCGCAGTCGTAGAGGCGGCGCTCCTCGTAGACGCAGATGAGGCCCGCCAGGCGGTAGGGGTCCCGGTACAGGGGGTCCAGCTCGGCGATGAGCGTGTAAATTTTGTGGATGTACTGGTAGCGAAGCGGGTTTTCGTAGCTCCCGTAAAACTGGATGGACCACAGGTAGATGACGTCAGCTAAGGCCTGCCGGAAGCCCACGGAGATCAAGTCTAACAGCGTACCCCGGGGGAGGTACAGGACCGAGTAGACGGTCGGGAAGGCCGCCCCGAAGCGACGTTCCGTGTGGTAGTTCCAGGCGACCTGAAGGGCAAAAGTCAGGCTGAGGGTAAGGAGTAAGACGTGGGCCTTGACTCGTGCCGTCCGAGTCGGGCTCTTCGGGCGCACGGGCACCTCCGGAATCGGGCAGTAAGGCAGATGGGCAGTCGGCAGGTCGGGGGAGGGGCAGGCCCGTGTGCCTGCCCCGAAATGGGGAGCGCAAGCCTCTGGCCTGCGGGTTTCGGCAGACGTCCCGTCTGCAGGAATATGGGCCTCCATTCCCTGAACACCGGCAGGACGGCCGGTGTCATCCCCAGGAAAAGGTTCGTAGTAGCGCAATTTATTGCGCATATCGTGCGGCGATGAATCGCCGTACTACGAACGGTTTGTAGTAACGCAATGGCGGCGGCCCTTGCATCCGAACACCGGCGGTACTGCCGGCGTCCCCCTCCAGAGCCGGCGGCCATGCCCCCTCCTCGGAACGCCGGCAGTCATGCCGGCGTCCTCCTATCCTGGCGCCGCCAGTCATGGCGGCGTCTATCCCCTCGGAACGCCGGCAGTGATGCCGGCGTCTACCTCAGGAACCGTCAGTGATGGCGGTGTCTTCCTTATGGACGAACCGCCGCACGACGGACAGCCTACCGGCCCAGCAGGGCGGCGATGACGGCCAGCAGGACGGCAAAACTGATACCCACCAGCCAGATGAAATACCGGCTCAACTTCTGGTCGAGGGCCTGGATTTGAGCCGTCAACTTCTGGTCGACAGCTCGGATTTCGGCCATCAGCTCCTCTCGGAACCGGTCGACTTTCTGGTCAACAGCCTGGATTTGGGCCGTCAACTTCTGGTCGAGGGCCTGGATTTGAGCCGTCAACTTCTGGTCGACAGCTCGGATCTCGGCCATCAGCTCCTCTCGGAACCGGTCGACTTTCTGGTCAACAGCTTGGATTTGGGCCGTCAGCCTCTGGTCGACGGTCCGAATCTCCGCCATGAGTTCTTCTCGGAACCGGTCGACTTTCTGGTCAACAGCTTGGATTTGGGCCGTCAACTTCTGGTCGACAG
The DNA here is from genome assembly GCA_030550225.1 of Acidobacteriota bacterium. Taxonomy (GTDB): domain Bacteria; phylum Acidobacteriota; class HRBIN11; order HRBIN11; family HRBIN11; genus HRBIN11. Next base: position 26,330 of record JAUQPV010000007.1, read on the forward strand.
CTCGGATCTCGGCCATCAGCTCCTCTCGGAACCGGTCGACTTTCTGGTCGACGGCCTGGATTTGAGCCGCCAGCTTCCGGTCGACGGTCCGAATCTCCGCCATGAGTTCTTCTCGGAACCGGTCGACTTTCTGGTCCAGGTGGGCGACCATCTCCCGGAGTTCGGCGCC
>JAUQPV010000170.1 GCA_030550225.1 Acidobacteriota bacterium
TCACGGAGGCGTCGCTACAGTGGTCGATGTGCCGGTGGGACAGGATGACGGCCGTCAACTTCTCGGGTTTCAACGGAGGCCGGCTCGCATGACAGCGGACGAGGGCTCCCGGCCCGGGGTCGATATGAAGGAAGGTCTCCCGGTAGCCGACCCAGAAGCCACCCGTCGAGCGGAGCTGGCGGGTCATGACGAAACGAGCCCCGCCCGTCCCGAGAAACTTCACGAAGGGAGGCACCCGTTCGCGAGCCATCGTTCGACAGTCCGGCAATTCGGGAGCTCGGCAGTCGTGGAGTGGACCGGCCTGACAAGTCCGTCAGAATCTCCATAGAAAGAGGCTTTTTGAGAATCGCTTTCAACGGACCGCAAGCCCTTTGAAAGCTTCAGGTATGGTCCGCTCACCGACTGATGGTCTCAAGTCGTCCCATCCCGCTTGCCCGACTGCTGGGCTCCGGATTCCCGAATTGCCGGACTCCCGAATTGCCGTCACTTATCTGGGACCGACGGTTCCGAATTCAGTAGCGTCTCCATGTCGAGGACCATCTGGAAGCGGTCGTAACCGGCCAGGCGGAAGTCGAAGACATCCATCCGGATGGCGTCCTCGGGGCAGGCCTCGACACAGTAGCCGCAGAAGATACATTTGCTCAGGTCGATGTAAAACGCCTTGGGGGCCTTTTCGATGAAGGGGTCGGGGACTTCTTGAGGGATGATGTGGATGCACTCGGCCGGGCAGATCGTCTCGCACATGTAGCAGGCCACGCATCGAGGCGTCCCGTCGGGTCGCTTCAGGAGTCGATGCCGGCCCCGGTAGCGGGGGGCGACGGGTCGGGGATCTTCGGGCCACTGGTAGACGACGCCGGCCCGGACGTGCCGGAGCAGGCCGAACCGGTGGGCCGTGAAGATGAAGAGATTCCGGAAAAAGTGACGGGCCGTGATCCACAGACCCTGTAGGATAGCCGGCAAGTAAGACCGGACCCACCAGTTGTCTGGCGGGCGACGTACCTTCTTGAACTGTCCAGGCATCCGAGCATCCCCATGGGCAAGCAATAAGGCAATAAGGGAATTCGGCAGTTCGGCAGGTGGGCAGATGGGCAAGTGGGGGAGAGAAAACAGGACAGGAGATGAGAAGGCAAGGCGTCGAGTTCTGACAGGGCCTTGACCTGCAGACCTTCTATCTCCTTGCCTTCTTACCCGCTTGCCTCCCGCCGACTGCCTCTTTGCCTTCCATACCCATCTGCCGACCTGCCCACTGCCCATTGCCTATCTGCCGAATTGCCCTACTGCCCAACGATCAAGAGCACGGCGGCCGTCCCAAAGGTATTCAGGACCGACAGGGGGAGCAAGTACTGCCAGCCCAGCCGGACGGCCTGGTCGATGCGAAACCGCGGGAGCGTCCATCGGATCAACAGGAGGAGCCAGCAGACGGCGAAGACTTTGACCCAGAAGGCGGCCATCTGGAGGAGGGCGACCCCGGCAGGCGGCACGGCCGTGTGAGCACCCCAGGGCCATACGAATCCGCCCTGGTCGGCCGACAGATAGGGGACGCTCCACCCACCTAAGAAGACCGTGACCGTCAGCATGGCGACGACGACCGTCTCGATGAAGTCGGCCAGGAAGAAGGCCCCGAACTTCATGCCGCTATATTCGAGGAAGTAGCCGATGATCTCGGACTCGCCCTCCGGAAGGTCAAAGGGGATCCGCTTGGTCTCAGCAATCCCGACGGTCAGAAAGACCAGGAACGCCAAGGGCTGGAAGAAGATGCCCCATCGGGGGAGCCACCCGTGGAGGACGGTCGTGTCCTGCCAGTGGACCATCTCCTGGAGGTTGAGGGTCCCATACAGGAGGACCGGCCCGATCAGAGAAATCCCTAAGACGACGCCGAAGCCGATGAGCTGAGCGGCCGCCCGCAGACTCCCCAGGACGGCCCACTTGTTGCGAGTCACCCACCCAGCCAGGATGACCCCGTAGATAGCCATCGAGGCGATGGCCAAGGCGTATACGAGGCCCACCTGCATGTCCATCAACTGGAGCTCGATGGCTTGCCCGCCCCAGGGAAGCACGTGACCAAAGGGGATGGCCGCCGCCGGTAAGCAGGCGACCGTCAGCGTCACCCAGGGGGCCAGCGCATGAAGCCACGTCGGGACACCGGCTGGCACAAAGTCTTCCTTCGTCAGGAGCTTGACGGCATCCGTGATGATATGAGGGAGTCCCAGCAGACGGAGGCCGAAGATCCGGGCCCGATTCGCTCCGACACGGTCCTGCATGAGGGCGCTCTGCTTCCGCTCCATCCAGGTCAGGATCGCCGCCAGGCCCATCAGGCCACTGAACAAGTACAGTGCTTTGCCGACGTCTATCAGGAGGGTCCGTAGCATATCCGTGTTAGGTATTGGGCGTTCGGTGTTAGCAGAGCCATTCGGCCCGTGAGCATGAAGTCGGGACGGCCTTTCCCATCGCCCGGGAAACACGATTTTTCAGACAGAATGGGTGTTTGGTGCTGGGTACTGGGTGTTGGGTGTTTGGTGCTCGGTGTTGGGTGCTGGGTGTTGGGTCCCTTTTTTTCAAGAACCCAACACCTAACACCTAACACCCAACACCCAGCCCCGAGCACCGATTTTTCGAAGGGTCGGAAAAGCCGAATCCATGCGGGTTTTCACGAACCGAACGGCCATGTTGAGCCATCCGCTGTGAGCCGCAAGCTATAAACCCTGAGCGAAGGGACCTATCGGCCGACTGGCCCATTGCTTTACTGCCTTATTACCGACCTGCCGAATGGCCAAACTCCCGAAGCCTTACCTTCGCTTCAGCCGCTGGAGTAGGTCCCGCACCTGAGGGGCCTCCGGAGCCTCCGGGGCCAACCGCAGGAAGTTTTCTAAGTACTGGATGGCCATCGCCTTCTGGTTCAGGTTGTAATATGCCATCCCCAGGTAGTAGTGCGCGTATGCCCGCTGGGGGTCCTTATCGACCGCTTGCTTGAGGGCCGGGGCGGCGTCCTTGTAAGCCTTCTGGAGGTACCGCACGAGGCCGGTCGTATAGAAGACCTCGACATGTTCAGGTGCCTTCTCTCGAGCCGTCTGAAGGACTTTCAGGGCATCTTCGAAAGCTCCCTTACCGGCCAGGGCATACGCCTTGGCCGCATAGCCCAGGATGAGGTTCCCGTCCAGATGGAGGGCATGATCGGCCGCCCGGAGGGCTTCGTCCCACTTGCCCTGGCGTCCGTAACAGAGAGCGATATAGGCTTGGACGTCCGCCCGGCCGGCGGCATTTTCAAGGCTTTGGAAAGCCTGAAGGGCTTCACCGACCTTGCCCTGTTGATACAGGGCAACGGCTCGTTGGAAGGGGTCCTCCGGGAGCTCCGGGGGGATGGCTGGCGCCGGTGGCGACTCCGCCCGGGGCGCCGGCGGCATCGGGGGCGGGGCACTGGCCCCCGCCGAGCAACCCGCGGGAATCCACGATAGAAGCATGATGCCGACCGCACTCCCGACCCACGTCTTCCATCGTCGGTGGCCCATGACTTGACCTCCACGAGATTCATGGGGTCCCTATTGTATGGAGTGGGTCGAGGCGGGTCAAGAAAAGTCCTGGGGCCTCAAGCGCGAGAAGCCGAAAAACGATGAGGGTAATAAGGGTGACAAAGTGACGGGGTGAGGTCCGAACCCTTCGGCCTTGCCTATCGCCCGGGAAGCACGGTGTTTCAAAAGGACGGAGTGACGAGCCACGGCCTTGGGCCGATGGGCCGGTCGGGAGTTACCCGGCTATTCGCCACTCGCCATTCGCCGTTCGCTTTTCTCGAAGGGTCGGAAAGGCTGAACCCCTACGGATTTCCACAGGCCGAACGGCTATGTATGTTAGGAAAGAGGGGAAAAGTGCCCAGGATAGGGATTGGCCTCACCTGGGCACCGGCAAGACAAAGGGTCTCATTACCAGGAACGAGGTCCACGGGGACGGCGTTCCCGGTCCCGGCCGGGACCCCGCCTTTCCGTACGTGGCCGGGCCTCGCTGACCCGGATGGACTGACCCTTCAGGGATGCGCCGTTCAGGGCGGCGATGGCGGCCTGGGCTTCCTCCCGGGACGGCATTTCCACGAAGCCGAAACCGCGGGATTCCCCGCTGAAGCGGTCGCGAATGACCGTCGCCGAAGTCACCTGGCCATAAGCCTCGAAGGCCTGCCGCAGGTCCTGATCGGTCACATCACGGGACAGGTTGCCGACATAGATGTTCATCGGAGTGTCTCCTTGGTTAAGCGGTCGGGAGGCCCCTCCATCGGTCCGGGGGACCGACGTCTGAGAAGACGAACTCGAGACCGCTGATTGGGTTAAGGGCGTGAAAGTTGGAAAGGAACAGGATGGTGAGATGCATACGAGATGGGGTGTCCCACAGAAGCGGCACGAGAAGTCATTGACAGGCACAAAAAACGTCGGAAGCGTCATCGAATCGCATCTGGTCGGGATGAGCGGATTCGAACCGCCGACCACTGGACCCCCAGTCCAGTGCGCTACCAAGCTGCGCCACATCCCGACGACTTTCATACGACGCCCTCGCGGGCGTGTCGTCGTGACATAAGCTTAATCCAAATGGGTGCTTCTGTCAAGGAGTCGGAGGAGCCGCGTGAGTTTATCCTTAATGTGCTTGAGGCGCTCGGCGACCAACTCGGTCTTCAGGTGGGCCTGGACGTTTTCGGGCACGCCGCTTTCATGAATCCATTGGCGCAATTTCTTCCGGGCGCCTTCGATAGTATAGCCCTCTTCGTACAGCAAGTATTTGATCAGCATGGCGATGCGGACGTCCTCTTCCGTATATATCCGCTGGCCGTAACGGTTCTTACGGGGGGCCAATTCGGGGAACTCCTTTTCCCAGTAACGGAGGACGTGGGTTTCCACCCCCAGGATCTCGGCCACCTGGCCGATGCGGAAATAGATAGGTCCACCCGCCCGTGGCCACTGCATGAGTGCCCCTGCGCCGGAATGAGTGACAGGGGAGGAGCGACAGGGTTTGGCGACCTCCGTCGCCCGTCCCCTGTGACCCAGGGTGGCGGAGAGGGAGGGATTTGAACCCTCGGCCCCGGGTTTCCCCAGGGCAACTGCTTAGCAGGCAGCCCTGTTCGACCGCTCCAGCACCTCTCCGTGCAGGGGGTGTTGGGTGTTCGGTGTCAGGGGATTTTAGGGGTCAGGGACCGGAAGTCAGGGGTCTGAAAAGGGCCTGATTCCTGAAACCCAACACCCAGCACCCAATACCTGAAGGGCGGGTCCCCGTCATGGCGGAGGGTGTAGGATTCGAACCCACGGTTCCGTTGCCGGAACAGCGGCTTTCAAGGCCGCCGCCTTCGTCCGCTCGGCCAACCCTCCGCCCCACTGGCGATAGTATAAACCCCCGCCGCGGAGAAGGCAACGCAAAGAGCCGTGGGCCGTGAATGGACCAGGGGAACGGCCAGGTAAGGGGAGACCTCAAAATATCAAAATGAATTTTGACGATGCAGAGATCTATAACCGGCCGCACCTTTGGCCTGGAGCCTGGTACCTGGGATCCGGGACCCCTCATCCTGTATCCTGTACCATCACCCGACACCCGGCACTCAGCACCCATTCCGCCCATCCCTCGAGATGGGAGGCGTCATGATCCAGCTTCGAGTTCAGGTCTTTATGCGAGACCCCTTCACGGTGACCTTTCAGAAACCCGTCGTCACCCTGGGTCGTTCGACCCGCAACGATGTATGCCTGGAAGACATCCTGATTTCCCGCCTGCACGCTGAAATCCGAGAGGAGGGTGGGGCTTATTGGCTGGCCGACCTGGGGAGTGCGAATGGGACATTCCTGAACGGAGAACGGCTTCAGGCCCCTGTCCGGATTCAGGCCGGCGACATCATTCAGATGGGCCGGAGCCTCCTCACCGTCGAGATCGCCGCCCCGGCGGTTCAAGCATCCCAAGAGTCACCTGAGACATCGGACGTCACGAGGCCGACGCCCGTCTTGAC
>JAUQPV010000171.1 GCA_030550225.1 Acidobacteriota bacterium
CCAGCCCCGTATGCTCGAAGCAGTCCACGCCGGCCCGCAGGCCCTGAATGATTTCGCCCTCCCGATGGGCATGGGCCGCCACGTGACGGCCGTGCCGGTGGGCCTCGTCCACGATGGCGTGGACGACCTCTTGGGGCATCCGGTCTTGGTCGATGAGCTTGATGAGGTCGACGCCGGCCTCGACGAGCTTCCGGACCTTGGCCCGGGCATCGACGACGTCCCGGACGGGCCATCGGAAGTCTTTATCGTAATCGCTGATCGTCTCGGCCACCTGGAGGAAGGGCCCGCTGACAAAGAGGCGAGGCCCCGGGACTTGACCCCGTTCGACTCGCCGCTTGAACTCGATGACGCTCTCCAATTCGGCCCCGACGTCTCGGACCGTCGTCACGCCCGCCATCAAGAGTTGCCGGGCCGCAATCGGCATGATGAAGTCGAGCCATCGACCCCGGTACTTCGTAAACCAGTAGGCATAGTCGGCATGCCCGAGGATGTCCAAATGGACATGCATGTCCATCAGGCCCGGCAGGACTGTCTTGCCGTCCGTGTCGATGACGTACGCATCCGGGGGGACCGGGACGCTCCCGACCGGACCGACGGCCCGGATTTCATCCCCCTCGATGAGGACGACGGCGTCCTGAAGGGGTGGTCCCCCGTAACCGTCGATCAGCATGCCCCCGACCAGGGCGATGGGACGGCCTGCCGGCGGCCCGCTCGGTGAGGGCCGACCGAGGCTCACGCTCGTGAGAACCCCCAGAACGATGAAGTACAGTCCACTCTTCCACCCCCGCATGGGATCCCTCTCGTAGTGTATGGAGTCATAAAGGGACGAAGTGACGCGCGATAGTCCGACAGATAGGCAGGTCGGCCAATGGGTCGGTCGGCGGTGACCCCCCAAAGGACCTCAGACCCGATGGGCCAGGTCGGTCCGACGCCATTCTCCTAAACCGAACGACTGTGCGAACCAAATGGTTCGGCCCGTGAGAGTCCCGATCGATTCGGCCTTTCCGACCCTTCGGGAAGGACGGTTTTTCAAGCTCTATGACGGCGTGGTGAGGCCCAGGCAGAAGCCAACGCCGGGGCCCAACGGCTACGTCATGGTCGCTCCCGAACCAGCAGACGCTCCCGCATGACGGGGAGCGGGATGATGTTCCCCAGAAGCAAGGGGACCGTCCGGTCCAGCAACGTATAAAAGGCGGCCATCCGGATGCGCTCGGCGTCCCAGACTTGAATGTCCCGATGCATCCGGAAGACGTCCAATAAGTCCATGGCGGCTTCTACGTAATCAGTATACAGGACCTCCCGCCGACCCCAGTCGACGGCAAATAACCGAACGCCGATCCCGAATTGCCGGACCATGGGCGTCGTCGAGGGCGGGACAGCCAGCTCCGTCGAGCGCAAGATCAGGGTCGTCGGGCCCGATGAAGCATTCAAGAAGGCGTACTGTTGACGGACGATCAGGATGCCGAAGACGACGACCGGCCGGGTGATTTCTTGCAGGCCGTCCGGTCGCAAATGGCGGTCCAGCCACGTCAGGGCAAAGCCATCGGCTTCCCAGGTCGGGAGCGCGGGCAAATCCCCGGTTTCGGGGGACGCTGACGCCGGCAGGTCCCTCCATTCGAGGGCCATTACGGGTCGTTCCACATGACTTTGAATCTGATTGCGGACGAAAGCCGTGACTTCTTGACCATAGTCGATCGCAGGCTCGCTCTTGGCGTCCGGGACTCGGAATTCCCGATATGTCAGAAAAGGCAGAACGGCGACGGCCTCATACGCATGAAGGGCGACCTGGGGTTGGGTCGACAGGGGAACCGGGATCTCGATCACTCGGGGCGCACATGCAACCCCGCAGGCCAGAATGCCCACGCAACCAAGCCCAACCCAAATACGTCGAAGCATCGCCGGCCATACGGGAGTCGGGATGAAATGAGGATACAAGACGCAAGATGCAGGATGCAAGATAAGAGGGAAGACGAGGTATGGGATAGACGTTCTCAGCCCCCGTCTCTCGTCACGTCGGCACGTCTTACAAGGGGACACCCCGGTGGAGCGTGCGGCGAAGGAGCCATAGGAAATACGGACCCGCCAGGGTTGCCGTGAGGGCCCCGACGGGAATCTCCGTCGGAGCCCACAGGGTCCGGGCCAGGGTGTCACTCCACAAGACGACCAAGGCCCCGACGACGGCGCTCAGGGGCAGGATTTTCCGAAAGTCATATCCGACGACCAGTCGAACGGCGTGGGGAACGATCAGGCCGACGAAGCCGACCATGCCGGCCATCGCCACCGTCATAGCCGCCAGGGCGGCACCGATGATCAACCACCGAAACCGGAGTCGGTCCGGCGCCAGGCCCCAGGTAGCAGGAACGTCCTCGCCCAGGAGGAGCAGGTTCAGGTACGACGCATCCCGCCAGGCCCCAAGCGTCCAGACCAGGACCCATACCGTCGCCGTGATCAGGAAGGGATAGGCCAGGGGCTGAATCTGGCCGACCATCCAGAGGGCGACCCGTTGAACCTGAAAGTACTCTCGCGTGACGGTCACCAGCAAGATGAAGGCCGCGGCGACAGCGTTCAGGACGACGCCGGCTAAGATGAGGCTGTAGACCGGCAACTGGCCTCGGACGCGGGCGAGTCCGTAGACCAAGAACGTAAAGGCCAAGGCCCCGGCAAAGGCAGCGACCATCGGGAGGGAGACCCACGGCCAAGGCCCGGCCCAGTCCCACGGGACGGCCAACGTGACCCCCAGGGCGGCCCCGCCCGACACGCCCAGCAAGTACGGGTCGGCCAGAGGATTCTGAAGCATCCCCTGATACAGGGCACCGGCTACGCCAAGGGCCCACCCGACCACGACGGCCGCCCAGACCCGGGGGACCCGAATGCTCCAGAAGATGGAGGCTGGTACGTCTGCAATGTGCTCGGCACTCCCGTCATACCGGGGTCCCAAGCGGACGGCGACCCACGCCGATCCCCCAAGGATCAGGAGGCCCACGGCGAGCAGGGAAAACCACCGAAGAGGCGTCAGAAACCGGAGGGACAGGATTTCAGCCATCGGTGCCGCTGAGAGCGATATCGCCGGCGGAGGTCCATAAAATAGGCGATCGTCGCCGGTTCCCGATAGTCCGGATAGGTCCACGGCAGGGGCGTCCACCGGCCGTCCCGAAACCAAAGGGTCAGCTCGGCGTAAATGCCTTGCCCGATGTAAATGCGATGACCCGCCGGCTTGGTCGAGGCCAAGACGACCTGCTGAAAGTTCAGCCAACCGGGGTCCAGGTTGATGACCCGCCGGCCGGAGGGATGCTCGGCTTGCGCCCATGCCTCCAGTTCGTTCGTCCAAGTCTTGAGGGCCGCCAGCCCACCAGGGTCGCCCAGGGGCTCAAAGCTGACGAACTTCCGTTCGATCGGCTGGCCCATTTGCCTGTCGTAGTAATCCGTGTATGGAAAGGGAAGCCACTGCGTCTCGGCCTCGATGGACCCCAGGCGCTCTATCAGTCGCGGCCTGACCTGCGCCCATATCGTCCGGTCACTGGCCAGAACGCCGCAGAAGTACTTGACAGGTTCAGGCGGCCGTGGGACGCCCATCGGGCAGGTTCATCCCCCGGAGACCGGGGCCAGGAAGAGTTTGTAGACGGAGTCACCGTATTCGACCAGGACCCGGAAGAACTCTTGATTGGGGACCTTCGCCGCATGAAGGACAGGCGTACGACGGCTTCGGGTGGCCGGTTGCTCGATAGCCAAGTCCTCGGCCACGAGTTGGCCCCTCTGGTAGAATTGGAAGAACACGCCCTCGGCCTTGGGCACGAGCTTCACTTCATAGGTCCCCGCCGAGAGGACCGTCTTCCCGAGTTGAAGGGCGCGCGGCAAAGTCACAATGCCGGCTCGCACCTCCTGCGTCAGGGGACCGGCTTGGCTGGAAAAGACCAGAGCACTGACGATGAGGCCCCAGACTATCCATCCCGTAACCCAGGGGTGCCACGATGAACGTCGGGACATGGCCTTACCTCCCACAGATTATAGACCACAGGTATAGACCACAGGCTATAAAACTCCTCCGTCCCATAAGGTCCATGGTCTGCGGTCTATGGTCCATGGTCTTGTTCGATGTTTAGAAGAATCGACGCTCGGCTCGGACGTGGCGTTCGATGCGCCACGTGTACACCTGCAGGGGAACCTCTCGAACGACATGAAGTTCGACGATGACCCGGTCGGTAAACCATCGAAATTGGATGTCCGGGTCTTGAACCGGGATATTATACTCCCCGGCCAGCCGCAGGATTTCATCCCGGAGGCGTCGCTCGGCCTGCCCCCGGGCGGAAGCCGAGTAGGTACTCAGGCCGGTCATCATCTCCTGCACCGAGTCTTCGAATCGGTAGACATCCATGTAAGCCGGGACGACCTTCAGGGCGGCATATACGATGGCTCCTAAAAGGAGAAGCCAAAACAGTGTCCCCCACGGGACCCGACCCTGGATTCGGCGGAGTTCCTGCATCGGTGACTCCACAGGGCGATTCGGTGTCAGAGATTGGGCGTTAGGTGCTCGGTCTGATCGCTCTCCCATTTCTCCATCCGACATTCGAAGTTCCCATCAGCGGTCCACCTCACCCATGACGATATCGAGGCTCCCGACGAGGGCGACGGCATCGGCGATCATCGCCCCCGGTCCGACCTCAGGCAGAGCGCTGACGTGGCAGAAGCACGGCGACCGGGCCTTAACCCGGTACGGGACGGGTGAACCGTCTGACACGATATAGTACCCGATTTCGCCACGGGCCGCCTCATATCGGAAGTAGATATCCCCCTCAGGCGGTCGGACGACCCGGGGGATAGCCTTCTGGACGTCGCCGGCCTCGCCCTTCGGCATTTGCTCGATGGCCTGGCGGACGATCTTAGCAGACTCAGCCATCTCTTGGACCCGGACGTAGTACCGATCCCAGGCCGACCCCAGGGGTCCATACTGACCCGTCCCGACCGGGACATCGAACTGGAATCGGTCGTACACGAGGCAGGGCTCGTCCTTCCGGAGGTCCCATCGGACGCCCGAGCCCCGGAGGTTCGGACCCGTCAGGCCATAAGCGATGGCGACCTCGGCCGGGATGACCCCGATCCGGGCCGTCCGCTCGATAAAGACTGAGTTATACGTCAAGATCTTATTCAGTTCGTCCCATGCCTTCTCAAACTGGTCTAGAAACCGTTGGACCTTATCGAGCCAACCGTCGGGCAGGTCAAAGGCCACGCCCCCGATACGTACGTAGTTGTAAAGGAGCCGGGCCCCCGTCAGCTCTTCCAGGAGGTCCAAGATTTTCTCCCGTTCCCGGAAAGCATGAAAGAAGGGCGTGACGGACCCGATGTCCAGGCCGTACGTCCCGACGGCCAGCAGGTGAGAGGCGATGCGCTGGAGCTCGGCGACGATGACCCGAATGTACTGGACCCGTTCGGGTGGCTCGATGCGGGCCAGCTTCTCGACGGCCAGACAGTAACCCAGCTCCATATGAATGGCCGCCACGTAATCCATCCGGTCCGTATAGGGGATAACCATCTGCCAGCCCAGGGACTCGGCGTGCTTCTCGAAGCACCGGTGGAGATAGCCGATGTAGGGGACGACTTTCGTGATGACTTCACCCTCCGTCTCGAGGTCCAGTCGCAAGATCCCATGGGTCGCCGGATGCTGCGGCCCCATGTGAAGGACCATCGCGTTCGGTCCGATCCGTTCGACGTCCAGAATCGTCGTCATGACGACGATACCTATACCCGTCGGTGTAGCCTGAAGGATGCAGGATGCAAATTCACCATTCCTCTTCCACCTTCCCTTCCGGCTCTTCAGGACCCGCCGAAGCTACCTCTCCTTCGAGTCCCAGGGCGGCCAGGCGGGCCTTCAGACGGGCCAGCTCCGCCTCTAAGCGGTCGGCCCGCTGGCGTTCCGCTTCCGCCCGTTGACGTTCTATCTCGAC